>NZ_LMQR01000004.1 GCF_001424645.1 Frigoribacterium sp. Leaf415 | reverse complement strand
CCGACGATGCCGAGACCGTGCCGACGTCCCTTGCGGAACGAGCCGTAACTCTACATCATCTTGATCAGTGTTCGCAACTCACTTGGTCCGAGGCTGTGGAGCAACTCGAGGACTTGGAAGTTGGTCCCACTTGAGGGCCGGGGAAGCTTCGCTCCGCCCGCACCTTTGGGGTGACAAGTGATTACTTTACACAGGACCCGGGCCCCACCCCCAAATGTTCATGCATCCCGGGCGTGTCGCGGCCCGCGCCTGCCAGATTCAGTCCCCTTCTACTCAGGGGAACCAGCCTCACTTCCCCGCGGTGACGCGCTGCCTAGGCAAGACGGACGCTTCACGGGTTCACCCGAGCAGCCCCAGAGAATGTGGACATCGATCGGGATCGACACCCCCCGGGTGGGTCAATTCCTCGGATCGTCCTGGTACCTCGATCATCCCCGGCGATCAACCGGATGATGGGCGAACCGGGCGCCGGCGTGGCCGGCGGGGGTCCTCCGTCACTGGCGACGGCGACTCACCTGCCTGCCGCTCCTGCTGTCGAAACAAGAGTCTGGCGGCCAGGACCACACGTCGTGGCAATGAGCACCATGTGGGTTTCCGCCGGGTGCCTCTCCACAAAGCGCTGAAGTAGGACAAGGCAGACGAGGGCCGTCCTCGTCGACTCACACCTCGGCCGTCGCGTGGTGGAGACCTACAGACCTACAGACCTACAGACCTACAGACCTACAGACCTACAGTCCTGGAGTCCTGGAGTCCTGGTGTCGTGGAGTCCTGGTGTCGTGGAGTCCTGGTGTCGTGGAGTCCTGGTGTCGTGGAGTCCTGGTGTCGTGGAGTCCTGGAGTCCTGGGGAGTCCTGGAGTCCTGGAGTCCTGGAGTCCTGGAGTCCTGGAGTCCTGGAGTCCTGGAGTCCTGGAGTCCTGGAGTCCTGGAGTCCTGGAGTCAATGCTTACTCGAGATCCGCTTTCGACAGAGAGAGATCAACTTTGCTCGGCCGAGAACTACTCGAGCTCGAACGACGACCCGGTTGGCGCGACGCCGGTCCTGTCGAACACGACAGCGGGCTCGAGCAGCACGGAACCGGGTGCTGAATGTCGATGGTCGTCGTGACGGATGCTCATGCCGAGCGCCTGACGACTGCACCCGGGTCGAAGTCGCGAGCGCGCAGCCATCGGGATCACGTGCCTCGAGCTCTCTCCGACGCCGGCACAGTGGTGGGGTCGCCTCCTCCTACGCTTGCCCGCTGCAGGGCGGGCCGGTCGCAGCTCGACCGGTAGCAGCCGGCGGTGCGGAGGGGCTCGCGCGGTGAATCGTCGCCTTGGATGAAACCGTCGTCGGACGCCGCACCGCCGATCACGGTGGCCGGGGTTGGTGGGTGGGTCAGTGTTAAACGCAGAAAGGCCCCTTCCGAGGAAGGGGCCTTTCTGGTGTTTCGTGTGCTGTTCGCACTAAAAGGAGTCC
>NZ_LMQR01000003.1 GCF_001424645.1 Frigoribacterium sp. Leaf415 | reverse complement strand
CACCACTCACAACCCCACCAAAGATGAAGCCACAAGCAATGCCAGGGTATAATTTGGCATTTGACAATGTGCACGCTGTTGAGTTCTCAAGGACCAAACGCACCAGGGACCCAGCCTTGAAAGACCTTTGCCCTGGGCAGTTCTGTAACCTTTTGCACTGACCGACGATGCCGAGACCGTGCCGACGTCCCTTGCGGAACGAGCCGTAACTCTACATCATCTTGATCAGTGTTCGCAACTCACTTGGTCCGAGGCTGTGNATGCCAGGGTATAATTTGGCATTTGACAATGTGCACGCTGTTGAGTTCTCAAGGACCAAACGCACCAGGGACCCAGCCTTGAAAGACCTTTGCCCTGAGCAGTTCTGTAACCTTTTGCACTGACCGACGATGCCGAGACCGTGCCGACGTCCCTTGCGGAACGAGCCGTAACTCTACATCATCTTGATCAGTGTTCGCAACTCACTTGGTCCGAGGCTGTGAAGCAACTCGAGGACTTGGAAGTTGGTCCCACTTGAGGGCCGGGGAAGCTTCGCTCCGCCCGCACCTTTGGGGTGACAAGTGATTACTTTACGCAGCCCGAGACGGGTATGGCCAAACTTCGTGCATCCCGGGCGTGTCGCCCGCCACGTCCCCGCGGGGACGCCGCCGCTACCCCAGGGGCAGCACGAGCACGGCGCCCAGGGACACCGAGGCGATGACGATCCACGAGGCCAGGCCCACGAGGAAGGCGCGGCCGCCGGTGCGGACGAGGCGCTCGAGGCGGATGCCCGACCCGAGGCCGACGAGTGCGAGCCCGAGCAGGACCGACTGGACCGTCCCCGCGATCGCGAGCAGCGCCTCCGGAACCGGGATCACCGTCCGGACGACGACCGCGACGGCGAAGCCGACGACGAACAACGGCACGATCGACGGCCGGGCTCCGGCGTCGGCACCCCGTCGGCGAACCACGGTCGACGTGATCGCCACGATCGGCGCGAGCATCAGGACCCGCGTGAGCTTGACGATGACCGCGATCGCGAGAGCGGCCGCTCCGGCGGTCTGCGCCGTGGCGACGACCTGACCGACGTCGTGCACGCTCGCCCCCACCCAGGCACCGAACTCGAGGTCGGTCAGACCGACCCACCCTCCGATCAGGGGCAGGACGGCGATCGCGAGCGTGCCGAACAACGTGACCAGAGCGACGGGAGTCGCGGCGTCCTTGCCGCGATCGCGGGTCACGGCACTCATCGCGCCGATCGCCGACGCCCCGCAGATCGAGAAGCCGGCCGCGAGCAGGAGGGGTTGGTCACCGGGGAGCCGGGCCCATCGGCCGAGCAGGTAGGTGACCGCGAACGTGAGGCCGAGGATCGCGATCACGACGACGACCGTCGCCCACCCGAGTCCGGCGACGTCGACGAGGCTGAGCTGGAGCCCGAGCAACACGACGCCGATGCGCAACAGTCGCTTCGAGGCGAACGTCAGTCCGGGCTTGCCGCTGCCGTCGATCACCGGGCGGAGGGGCCGGACCTGGGCGGCCGCGATGCCCAGCAGGACGCACCAGGTCAGGACGGGGACCGCCGGCAACACGAGGTGCAGGCCCCACGCCACCCCGTAGGCGACCCCGGCCAGCAGGAGCCCCGGCACCGGATTCGTGCGCGGGGGCGCGTCGACGGCGGCGGGGCTCACCGGGCGGGCCTAGACCCGGTTCTTGGCGGGGTTGATCAACGAGCCGAGGCCCGAGATCGCGACCTCGACGGTCTGGCCCGCCGTGAACGGACCGATGCCGGCGGGCGTGCCGGTCAGGATGACGTCACCCGGCAGCAGGGTGAAGACGTCCGTGACGTACTCGATCAGCTCGGGGATCTTGTGGATCATCTGCATCGTCGACTCGCGCTGCATGACCTCGCCGTCCACCCGGGTCTCGATGGTGGCATCCGCCCAGTCGAATTCGTTCTCGATGTAGGGGCCGAGGGGCAGGAAGGTGTCGTAGCCCTTCGCGCGGGTCCATTGGCCGTCGGCGTTCTGCACGTCGCGGGCCGTGACGTCGTTGGCGACGGTGTAGCCGAACACCACGTCCTGGTAGTCCTCGGCCTTCACGCGCTTGGCGATCGACCCGATGACGATGGCGAGTTCGCCTTCGAAGTCGACCCGGCCGACG
Organism: Frigoribacterium sp. Leaf415; assembly: GCF_001424645.1. Classification (NCBI taxonomy): domain Bacteria; kingdom Bacillati; phylum Actinomycetota; class Actinomycetes; order Micrococcales; family Microbacteriaceae; genus Frigoribacterium; species Frigoribacterium sp. Leaf415. The sequence continues at coordinate 59,657 of NZ_LMQR01000003.1, read as the reverse complement.
TCGGGCGGGAGCTGGATCGAGTCGCCGAAACCGATGACCGTCGTGTTGGGCTTGAGGAACAGGATGGGCGCCTCGGGCGCGGACTGGCCGAGCTCGTCGGCGTGGTCCTGGTAGTTCAGGCCGACTCCCACGACCTTGGACCGCGGGATCACCGGCGCGAGCAACTTGGCCTGACGCAGGGACACCCGCTCGCCCGTCGTCTCGTACCCGCTGTACATGGGATCACCGGCGAGGACGATGAGCTCGCGCTCGTCGACGATGCCGTAGCGGGGGTCTTCTCCGGGCGTGGCGAAACGGGCGATCTTCACGCGTCGAGCCTAGTCATCCAGCCGTGGACATCGGGACGGCGGCCGTACTGGATGTCGGTCAGCTCTTCGCGCAGGGACATGGTCAGTTCTCCACCGGTCGCGGCGGGCGACCCGATGTGGATGCCCTCGCCCTTGAGTTCGGCGATCGGTACGACGACGGCGGCCGTGCCGCACGCGAAGACCTCGACGATGTCGCCGGACTCGACGCCGTCACGCCACTCGTCGATCGTCACGCGACGACGCTCGACGCGGTGGCCCCGGGCCTCGGCCAACTCGAGGATCGAGTCACGGGTGATGCCCTCGAGGATCGAGTCGCTGTCGGGAGTGACGAGGGTGCCGTCCTTCTTGACGAGCACCACGTTCATCCCGCCGAGCTCTTCGATGTAGTTGCTCTCGGACGAGTCGAGGAACAGCACCTGCTGGCAGCCGTTCTCGTAGGCCTCCTGCTGCGGCAGCAGGGACGACGCGTAGTTGCCGCCGGTCTTGGCCGCACCCGTGCCACCCTTGCCTGCTCGGGCGTAGTTCGTGGTCAGCCAGATCGAGACCGGGGAGACGCCGCCGCTGAAGTAGGCCCCGGCCGGACTCGCGATCACGTGGTACGACACCTCGTGGGCGGCCCGGACCCCCAGGAACGCCTCGGTGGCGATCATGAACGGCCGGAGGTACAGGCTCGTCTCGGGGGCCGACGGCACCCAGTCGAGATCGGCCCGCACGAGTTGGCGGACCGACTCGACGAAGTCGTCGGTGCTGAGCTCGGGCAGCGCGAGTCGGCGGGCCGAGCGCTGCAGGCGGCGACCGTTGGCGTCCGGCCGGAACGACCAGACCGAACCGTCGGCGTGCCGGTAGGCCTTCATGCCCTCGAAGATCTCTTGCGCGTAGTGCAGCACCGACGCCGAGGGGTCGAGCTGCAGCGGGCCGTACGGGTGGACGGACGCCGCGTGCCACCCGTCGGCGAGGGTCCACTCGATGGTCACCATGTGGTCGGTGAAGTGCTTCCCGAAGCCGGGGTCGCTGAGGATCGTCTCGCGTTCGGCGTCGTCGCGTGCCGTCTCGGACGGCGTCAGCTCGAACTGCAGCGGGAAGTCGGCCGAGTCGTCGGTCGGGGCGGAGACGTTGTCGGTGGTGGTCATGATGCCCTTCAGGCGGAGGCAGACGGGGACAGGGTGCGCACGCGGTCGGCGATCGCCGTGCCGATCTCGTCCGTGCGGCGGGCGGGGACGGACGCGTCACGCGAGGCGCGGTCGGCGATGTCGGCGTCGACGGCCCGGGTGACGCGGGCGGCCGCGTCGGGCAGGCCGAGGTGGTCGAGCAGGAGGGCGACGGAGAGGATCGCCGCCGTCGGGTCGGCCTTCTGCTGACCGGCGATGTCGGGGGCCGAGCCGTGCACGGGCTCGAACATGCTCGGGAAAGCGCCGTCGGGGTTGAGGTTGCCCGATGCCGCGAGCCCGATGCCGCCGCTGATGGCGCCGGCGAGGTCGGTGAGGATGTCGCCGAAGAGGTTGTCGGTGACGATGACGTCGAACCGGGAGGGGTCGACCACGAGGTGGATGGTGGCCGCATCGACGTGCTGGTAGTCGACGGCGACGTCGGGGTACTCGGCGGCCACGGCGTCGACGGTGCGCTGCCAGAGGCTGCCCGAGAACACGAGCACGTTGGTCTTGTGCACGAGGGTCAGGTGCCCACGACGACCGCGGGCCTTCTCGAAGGCGAAACGCACGACGCGCTCGACGCCGTGCGCCGTGTTGACGCTGACCTCGTTCGCGATCTCGTGCGGCGTGCCCTGCCGCAGCGCGCCTCCGTTGCCGACGTAGGGACCCTCGGTGCCCTCGCGGACGACGACGAAGTCGACCTCGCCGGGCGCCGAGAGCGGCGACGGGACGCCGGGGTGGACCTTGGTGGGCCGCAGGTTGACGTAGTGGTCGAGGGCGAAACGCAGCTTCAGCAGCAGGCCACGCTCGATGATGCCGCCCGCCAGACGCGGGTCGCGGGGGTCACCGCCCACCGCTCCGAGCAGGATCGCGTCGTGCGACGCGACGGCCGTCAGGTCGTCGTCGGTCAGGATGTCGCCCGTCTCGAGGTAGCGCGCCGCACCGAGCGAGAAGGTCGTGACCTCGAACGTCGCGTCGTCGCCGGCCGCGACCTCGAGCACCTTGAGGGCCTCCGCGACCACCTCGGGGCCGATGCCGTCTCCGGGGATGGCGGCGAGTCTGACGGTGCGGGGCATGGTTCTCCTGGCGTCTCGGGGGGGCTCGCCACACTTTACCCGTGGGCAGGTGGGCCGCGCGGGCGCTGCGGCCGGCTCGGGCCACCCGTGCCGGGGTGGCCCGGACGGCCCGGGGCCTCAGTCGGCCGAGGAGGCGCGGCGGAGGGTCGTGAGGGCGACCACCACCGCGGCGACCATCACCAGTGCCCCGACCCCGGCCGTGGCGACGAGACCGTGGTCGAAGGCGTCGGTGGCGGCGTGCAGCAGGGGGCCCGCGAGCGACTCGGGCAGCCCGTCGGAGACCGCCACCGCGCCTCCCAGGGTCTCGCGGGCCGCCTCGCCCGCCTCGGTGGGCACGCCGGCGGGCACGACCAGGGCACCCCGGTAGATGGCCGTCAACATGCTGCCGAGCACGGCGGTTCCGAGGACGGCACCGACCTCGTAGGCGGTCTCGGACACCGCCGAGGCAGCCCCGGCCCGGTTCGCGGGCACGGCCGCGATGATCAGGTCGTTCGAGATCGTCTCGGCCGCGCCGACGCCCAGGCCGACGAAGGCGAAGGCCACGACGAACACGACCACGGGGGCCCCGGCGCCGGTGGCGAAGACCGCCGCGTAGGCGAGCGCGGCCGAGGCGAGGCCGATCGCGACGATGGTGCGCGGGCGGAGCCACCGGACGACCCGCACGACGCCGAGGCCCGCCAGGATCATCACCGCGAGACCGGGCACCAGCGTCAGCGCGGCCTGCAAGGGCCGCAGCCCCACGACGAGTTGCAGGTGCTGGGTCGTGAAGAACAGGAAGGCCACGAGCGCCACGACGGCGAGCAGGTTGACCAGGACCGATCCGGCGAACACCGGGTTCGTGAAGAGCCGCACGTCGAGCAGCGGACGCGGGCGGGCGAGCTGACGCCGGACGAACAGCCAGCCCGAGCCCACGCCGACCACCGCCAGGGCGGCGACGGGCCAGACGAAGCCGTCGGTCGCGAGCAGCTTGATCGCCGCGACGACCGGCGCCATGGCCGCGAGCGACAGCAGCACCGAGAACGGGTCGGCCGGCCCCGGCGCGGGATCGCGGCTCTCGGTGAGCAGCAGCGGGCCGGCGATCAGCAGGGGGACGAGCACGGGCACCGCGACGAGGAACACCGAGCCCCAGGCGAAGTGCTCGAGGAGCACGCCGCCGACGATCGGGCCCAGGGCCGATCCGGCGGCGAAGCCCGAGGCCCAGACGGCGATCGCGAGCCGGCGCTGCTCACGGTCGAGGAAGGTGCTGCGCAGCAGCGAGAGGGTCGCCGGCATGATCATCGCGCCGAAGAAGCCCAGCACGGCTCGTGCCGTGATGAGCTGCTCGGCGCTCGTGGAGAACGCGGCGAGCACCGAGACCACGGCGAATCCGCTCGCACCGGTGAGCAGCAGCTTGCGGCGGCCGAACCGGTCGCCCATCGACCCCATGGCCACGAGCAGGCCGGCGAGGACGAGCGAGTAGACGTCGACGATCCAGAGTTGGCCCGCGGCGCTCGGCTGCAGTGCGGTCGAGATCTCGGGCAGGGCGAAGCTCAGCACCGTGTTGTCGACCGAGACGAGCAGCACCGGCAGCATGAGCACGACCAACGCGGCCCACTGTCGTCGGCCGGCACGCGGCGGGACGCCGGTCGGGGTCGTGGCGGTGACGGTGGCGGGGCGGGTCATGGCGTTCTCTCGCGGTCGGTGGAGTGGTGGGTCGATCGACGGTGCGCGCACCGCCTAGCGGCGGCGGCCCGACGAGGGCAGGAGGCGCGGTGCCGACCGTCCGGACGGTACAGTTACACCGTCCAGACGGTACAGTAACAGAATGAGCCCTCGACCGTCAGCCCGGGAATCGATGCTCGACACGTTCGAGACGCTCGTCGTCGACGACGGCGAACGCGCCGCGACCTTCGATGCCGTGGCCGCCGCGGCCGGGGTCTCGAAAGGCGGCCTGCTCTACCACTTCCCCACGCGCGAGGCGCTGGTCGACGCCCTCGTCGACCGCCTCACCGCGCTGCTCGACGACGACGTCGCGGCGATGACCAGCGCGCCGGAGGGCGTCGTGGACTACTTCGTCCGCACCTCGTCACCCGCGGCCATCCCGGCCGACGACCCGCTCGACCGCTGCATCACCGCCGTCTCGAACCTCGCGTCGAGCGGACGCCACCCCCGGGCACTCGAGGCCCTCACCGCCATGCAGTCCCGCTGGCACCAGGTCGTCCTCGACGCCGTGGGCGACCCCGCGGTCGCCCGGGTGGTGTCGCTCGTCTCCGACGGGCTCTACTTCACGCCGCGGCCCTTCTCACCGGTGGACTCGGGCGGCGACCCGCGCCACGACACGTCGATCGACGACGTCATCGCCGTGCTGCAGCGGCTCGTGCCGCGACGCTGACCCGCGCCTCCTGCGGTCCGGTCAGACGGCGACGATGCAGGCGGGGCTGCCGAGGGTGAACAGGTCGACGGGGGCCCCGGGCAGACCGGTGGCCTCGTCGACGGGCAGCACCGAGACGGTGTCGGAACCCTGGTTGGCGCAATAGAGCAGGCCGTCGGCGATGGTGAAATGCCGCGGCCACTCGCCGCCGCACGGCACCTGACCGACCAGGCGGAGCCGCGAGGGCTCGCCGCCGTCGGACCCGCCCTCGGCGTCGACCGAGGTCTCGAGCACGCTGATCGTGTCGCGGCCGCGCGTGGCGACGTAGACCCTCGAGCCGTGGACGGCCAGGTGCGACGGGAGGTCTCCCCGCTCGTCCGGCTCGCCCTCGACGACCGCCACCGAGTACGGGATGACGAGGTCGTCACCCTGCCTCCGGACGACGTACAGACGGGCGTCGAGCTCGCCCACGACGAGCAGGTCGTCGCCGAGGAAGGCGAGGTGCCGCGGGCCCGAGCCGGCGGGCATCGGGTGCACGCCGACGATCGACGGTTCGAGCGTGACGACGTCGACGGCGACCTCGACCAGCCGGTCGGTGCCGAGGTCGCTGACCAGGTGGGTGCCCCACGGGGTCGCGACGATCTGGTGGGCGTGCGGCCCGCCCTGGCGGTCGGCGACCGGGCCGGAACCCGACGGGAGCGCGACGGTCGCCGTCACGCGTGCCGGGTCGGTCGCCTCGGAGCTGAGCACGCCGAAGGTGCCGCCGACGTAGTTCGCGACGAGCAGGGCGTTCGAGGCCGGGTCGTGGGCGATGTGGCAGGGCGAGGCACCGCCGGACGCCGCGACGCCGGCCTCGACCAGGCGGCCCGCGGCAATCGTGTACGACAGCACGCGGCCCTCGTTGGTCTCGGCGACCGCGTGCAGGGCTCCTTCGGTGACGACGAGGAACGACGGGTCGTCGGCCTCGACGACCTGCCCGGCCTGCCAGCGACCGTCGGCCCTCGACCGCTCGAGGACGGTGATGCCGAGGCCGTGGCCACCGCTGACCGCGGTGTACGAACCGACGTAGAGACGCTGGGGGCCGGACGGGCCGAGGTCGCTCATGCGCGGCCGGCGGTGGGGTCGTCGCCGGCGGCGATGCGCTCGTGGTGGTGGATCACCTCGGCGACGATGAAGTTCAGGAAGGACTCGGCGAAGGCCGGGTCGAGCCGGGCCTCTTCTGCCAGGCGACGCAGGCGCTGGATCTGCACGCGCTCACGTTCGGGATCGCTCGCCGGCATGCCCGCCGCCGCCTTGAGCAGGCCGACGGACTGCGTGTACTTGAACCGTTCGGCGAGCATGTGGACGAGGGCGGCGTCGATGTTGTCGATGCTCTGGCGGATGCCCGCGAGTTCGTCGATCGCGCCCTGGTCGGCCGAGCTGAGGGGGCTGTCCGCCCCGAGAGGACTGTCGAGTGCCATGCACCGACCCTATCGGCGAGCCCGACGACGGGGCCGCCGACGGACCGCCACGGACGAAGGAGGCGCGTCCCGCTCGCGCAGGACGCGCCTCCTTCACGGCCGGGTCGGCCCGGCCGGGATCAGTCGACCAGCGTCAGCGTGACCTCGACGTTGCCACGCGTGGCGTTCGAGTACGGGCACACGTGGTGGGCCGCATCGGCCAGCTCTTGACGACGCTCGGGCTCGACGTTCGGCGTGTAGATGTCGAGCTCGACCGCGAGGCCGAATCCGCCCTCGCCGTTTCCGCCGATGCCGACGCTCGCCGAGACCTCGGCGTCCTTCGTGTCGACGCCGAGCTTCTTGCCGGCGCCGTGCATGGCGCTGAGGAAGCAGGCCGCGAAGCCCGCCGCGAACAGCTGCTCGGGGTTGGTGCCCTCGCCGGAGCCACCGAGTTCTTTGGGGGGCCGCGTGTCGAAGTCGAGTCGGTCGTCTTCGCTGCGGACGTGGCCGTCACGACCCCCACCGGTGGCGTGGGCGATGGCGGTGTAGGCGATGTCGAGTGTCATGAGGAGAAGACCATACCTAGATTCTGGGAGTTGGCTCGGTGGCGGGTGAGTGTGGTAGCGCGGCTCAGCCGAGCAGGTCGTGCCGCTGCACGATGGCGTCACGGCCCGGGCCCACGCCGATCGCCGAGATGCGGGCGCCGCTCATCGCCTCGACGGCGAGCACGTAGTCCTGCGCGGCCTTCGGCAGGTCGTCGAAGTCGCGCGCCCCCGTGATGTCTTCGCTCCACCCCGGGAACTCTTCGTAGATCGGCGTCGCGTGGTGGAAGTCGCTCTGCGAGACGGGGACCTCGTCGTGCCGGACGCCGTCGACGTCGTAGGCCACGCAGACCGGGATCGTCTCGAGGCCGGTGAGCACGTCGAGCTTGGTCAGCACGAAGTCGGTCACGCCGTTGATCCGCGCCGTGTAGCGCGCGATCGGGGCGTCGTACCAGCCGCAGCGGCGAGGACGGCCGGTGGTCGTGCCGAACTCGAAGCCGTTTGCCCGGAGGAACTCGCCCGAGGCGTCGAAGAGCTCGGTCGGGAACGGCCCGGCGCCGACGCGGGTCGTGTACGCCTTGACGATGCCGATGACGCGCTCGATGCGGCCCGGCCCGATGCCCGAGCCGGTCGAGGCGCCTCCTGCGGTGGCGGACGACGAGGTGACGAACGGGTAGGTGCCGTGGTCGACGTCGAGCATGGTCGCCTGGCCCGCCTCGAAGAGGACGGTCTTGTCGGCCTCGAGCGCCTGGTGGATCTCGAGCGCCGTGTCGGCGACCATCGGCTTGAGCCGCTCGGCGTACGAGAGCAGCGACTCGACGACCTCGTCGACCTCGATCGCACGACGGTTGTAGATCTTGACGAGCAGGTGGTTCTTCTGGTCGAGGGCCGCCTCGACCTTCTGCCGCAGGATGCCCTCGTCGAAGATGTCCTGCACGCGGATGCCGACGCGGTTGATCTTGTCGGCGTAGGTCGGGCCGATGCCTCGACCGGTGGTGCCGATCTGGCGCTTGCCGAGGAAGCGCTCCGTCACCTTGTCGAGGGTGCGGTGGTAGTGCGTGATGACGTGCGCGTTGGCGCTGACCCGCAACCGGGAGACGTCGATGCCACGCGCGATCAGCGCGTCGAGCTCGTCGAAGAGCACCTCGATGTCGACGACGACGCCGTTGCCGATGACGGGCGTCACGCCGGGCGAGAGGATGCCCGAGGGCAGCAGGTGCAACGCGTACTTCTGGTCGCCGATCACCACGGTGTGGCCGGCGTTGTTGCCGCCGTTGAACTTGACGACGTAGTCGATGCGGCTCGACAACAGGTCGGTGGCCTTGCCCTTGCCCTCGTCGCCCCACTGGGCTCCGATGATCACCACTGCTGGCATGGGTTTCTCCTCACGTCGGGGGAACGCACCGGGTGAGGTGCACTTGAGTCTACCGACAGGCTCGTCCGGGCCGCCCGGACGGCCCGGGACCCGTCGCGGAGGCGCGGCGCGCGACCCGCGGGACACCGCCGGTGGCCATTTGTGGTCACGTACGACAAACTGTGCCCATGAGTCTCGTCGCCGGGGTCGACTCATCGACCCAGAGTTGCAAAGTCGTCGTCCGTGATCTCTCGACGGGCGAACTCGTCCGGCAGGGGTCGGCCGGGCATCCCCAGGGCACCGAGGTGCCCCCGGCGGCCTGGTGGGAGGCGCTGCTCGCGGCGATCGCGGACGCCGGCGGCCTCGACGACGTCGCCGCGCTCTCGGTCGCCGGTCAGCAGCACGGCCTCGTCGCCCTCGACGCCGAGGGACGCGTCGTCCGCGACGCCCTGCTCTGGAACGACACCCGCAGCGCCCCGGCCGCCCGCGACCTGATCGACGAGCTCGGGGCCGAGCAGTGGGCCCGACGCACGGGCTCCGTCCCCGTCGCGTCGTTCACCGCGACCAAGCTGCGCTGGCTGCGCGACGCCGAGCCCGAGAACGCCGCGCGGGTCGCCGCGGTGGCCCTGCCGCACGACTGGCTCACCTGGCGCCTCCTCGGTTTCGGTCCCGCCGACGAGAGCCCGCTCGGGCCGGACCTCGACGCCCTCGTCACCGACCGCTCGGACGCCAGCGGCACCTCGTACTGGAGCCCCACCGACGAGGCGTACGACCTCGAGCTGTTCGAGCACGCCTTCGGTCGCGGGGCACGCGAGGCCACCGGCTCCCCCGCGGACGACGCCGGGCGCGTCGTGCTGCCGCGGGTGCTGCAGGCCGACCAGGCGGCCGGGACGACGGTCGCGGACGGCCCGATCCCGGCCGGCATCGTGGTCGGCGCCGGCGCGGGCGACAACGCCGGGGCGGCCCTCGGCCTCGACGCCACGGTCGGCGACCTCGTCATCAGCATCGGCACGAGCGGGACGGCCTTCGCCGTCACCGACCGGCCCGTGACCGACCCCGGCGGCACGGTGGCCGGCTTCGCGGACGCCGCGGGTGGCTACCTCCCCCTGGTCGCCACGCTGAACGCGGCGCGGGTGCTGTCGTCGGTCGGCGGACTGCTCGGCGTCGACCACGACGAACTGGCCCGTCTGGCCCTCGCGGCCGAGCCCGGCGCCGGCGGGGTCACGCTGGTGCCCTACTTCGAGGGCGAACGCACCCCCGACCTGCCCGACGCCACGGCGACGCTCTCGGGCCTGACCCTGGCGAACTCCACCCGCGAGAACCTGGCCCGCGCCGCCGTCGAGGGCATGCTGTCGGCACTGTCCGACGGTGCCGCCGCCGTCCGCCGACAGGGCGTCCAGGCCACCCGCGTCCTCCTCATCGGCGGGGCCGCGCTCAACCCGGCCGTCCAGGCCGTCGCCCGCCAGGTGTTCGACCTGCCCGTCGTCGTGCCCGAGCCGGGCGAGTACGTCGCCGACGGCGCGGCACGACAGGCGGGCTGGGCCCTCTCGGGGACGCGACCGACCTGGACCCCGGCGACCAGCGCCTCCTTCGAGGCCGACCTGCGACCCGCCGTCGGCGAGCGCTACCGGGCCGCGCAGGGGCTGGGGTCGTTGCCCCGCCCGTGACCCCGGTGCGCCGGGCGCGGACGACAGCAGGAGGCGCGGGTGGCGCCGCCTAGGATCGGACCATGCCCAGCGACCCGGCCAGCACGCGCACCACCATGGCCGAGGACTACCTCAAGGTCATCTGGAAGGCCGAGGAGTGGGCCGAGGCAGGAGTCGGCGCCGGCATCTCGACCAACGAGATCGCCGCGACGCTCGGCGTGAGCGCGTCGACCGTCTCGGGCAACCTCCGCAAACTCGACCGCGACGGCTACCTCGACTACGAGCCCTACCGGCGCATCGCCCTGAGCGACGCGGGCCGTGCGATCGCCGTGTCGATGGTCCGGCGCCACCGGCTGATCGAGACGTACCTGGTCGAACGCCTGGGTTACGGCTGGGACGAGGTGCACGACGAGGCCGAGGTGCTCGAGCACGCCGTCAGCGATCGGCTGCTCGACCGGTTCGACGTCGAGCTCGGACACCCGACGGCCGACCCGCACGGCGACCCGATCCCCGCGGCCGACGGCACGGTCGTGCGGCCTGCCGCCCATCCGCTGGGCGACTTCGTCGAGGGCGAGTGCGGCTTCGTCGTGCGCGTCTCGGACGACGAACCCGAGCTGCTGCGCTACCTCAGCTCGCTCGACCTGCGGGTCGGCGCCCACGTGCGCGTCGGCGAGCGTCGCGACTACGCCGGCTCGCTGCAGGTCGTGCTGACCGACGCGCACGACCGGGCGGTCGGCAGCGTCGAACTGGCCGGCGTCGCCGCGGCGTCGGTGTGGGCGAACTCCGAGCCGCACACGCACGCCTGACGCGGGGGCGGGCGGCCCTGCGTGCCCGCCTGCCCGCCTGCCCGCCCGCCCGTCTGCCCGCTTGCCCGCTTGCCCGCCACGAGGTAAGCAACCCGCCACCCGATTGCGTGGCGGGTCGTTCACTTCGTGGCGGGTCGAACGCCGCGAGGACGACGTCAGGAGGCGCGGGTCACGGACGCAGGGTCGGCCAAGACGGCGGCGAAGGCCAGTTCGGCCGCTCCGATCGTCAGCCGGTCCACGCCGAGGGCGGCACGGGTGATCCGCACGTCGTCGCGGGCGCCGGGCAGGGACTGACCGCGGACCCGCTCGGCCAGGCGGCCGGGGTCGGCCGCGTGCAGCGATCCGAGGAAGCCGCCGAGCACGATCAGCGCCGGGTTGAACGAGTTCACGACGCCTCGCAGGGCCACGGCCAGGAAGTCGATCTGACGCCGCACCTCGACGGCCACGGGCGACCCGGGCTCGGCGCCGGCGAGCGCCGCGTCCAGCTGGTCGGCCTGACCCCGCTCCAGTCCGGTGACGGCGAGCAACCGGGCCTGACCGACCTCGGTCTCGAGGCACCCCACGGCGCCGCAGTGGCAGAGCTCGCCGACGGAGTTGACGAGGGTGTGCCCGATCTCGCCGGCAAAACCCCCCACGCCGGTCACCGGACTGCCACCGATGAGGACTCCCCCGCCGACACCACTCGCACCGCCGTTCAGGAACACGAGGTCGTCGACGCCCCGCCCGGCCCCGAAGCGGCCCTCGGCGATCGCACCGAGCGACGCGTCGTTGGCCGCGCGGGTCGGCAGGCCGGTCGCGGACGCCACGACGGCCGCGAACGGCTCGTCGATCCACCCGAGGTGCGGGGCGAGCCGCACGACTCCCCCGTCGGACCCGACCAGCCCGGGGACCGCGAGACCCACCCCGAGCACCCGCACGTCGGGAGACAGCGCGGTGGCCCGCAGCTCGGCGATCACCCGGGCGGCTAGCGCCGCCGCCTGGGGCGCGCTGGGCACGCCGTCGGTCTCGCGACGGACGCGGTGCTGCACGACGCCGTCGAGCCCGACCACCCCGACCGTGACGGCGTCGATCTCGGGGTTGACCGCGACGGCGACGACACGGGGGCTCGGCGCCACGACCGGGCTGGGACGCCCGACCCGGTTGGTCCCGACCGGGTCGGTCTCGACGACGAGCCCCAGGTCGACGAGTTCGCCCACGAGCGCCGCGATCGTCGAGCGGTTGAGCCCGGTCGCCTGGGTCAGGGCCGATCGCGACGTGGCCCCGTCTGTGTGGACGATGTGGAGCACCGTCGAGAGGTTGTCACGCCGGACCCGGTCGAACCGGGCACCGAGATCGGGAGCCGCCGCGGTCTCGCCGCCACCCTGCTGTGTCGTCACGCCCCCACCCATCCGTCGATCGAGGCTACCTCGACCTCGACGAGCGGCGCGTCGACGGGGTCGTGCCGCCCGTCACGGTGCCGCCCGCCGCCGCCCGGCGTCAGACCTCGTCGACCTGCCAGCCGGTGGCGGCGGTCTCGACCGACACCGCTCCTCCTGACCGCGTGACGACGAAGTCGGCGGACTCGCCGGTGGGCGTCGTCACCGTGAGCGAGCGGGTGCCGTCGCCCCCGGGGAACACCTTGAGCACGAGACCGTCGAGGTAGTCGTGGTCGGGGCGGTCGTCCCGCCCGCCGACCGGGATCACCGCCCCCTCGCGCACGTAGAGCGGCAGGCTCAGCACGTCGTGCCGCTCGGTGCGCCACGTGCCCGAGCCCGCGTCGACGACCTCACCGGTGAACCAGTTCGTCCAGCGTCCGGCCGGCAGGTAGACCTCGACGGTGCCGTCGGCCGAGAAGACCGGCGCGACGAGCAGGTCGTCGCCGAGCAGGTACTGCGTGTCCACGTGGGCGGCGCCCCGGTCGTCGGGGAAGGCCAGGGCCATGGGACGCATGACCGGCAGCCCCGAGCGCGACGACTCGAGACCGGCGGCGTACAGGTAGGGCATCAGCGACAGCTTCAGCTTCGTGAAGCGCCGGGTGACCTCGACCGCCTCGTCGTCGAACGCCCACGGCACCCGGTACGACGAGCTGCCGTGGAACCGGCTGTGGCTCGACAGCAGGCCGAAGGCCGTCCACCGCTTGTAGACCTCGGCGTCGGGAGTCCCTTCGAAACCGCCGATGTCGTGGCTCCAGAACGAGAAGCCGCTCATGGCCAGGGACAGGCCGCCGCGGAGGGTCTCGGCCATCGACTCGAAGGTCGACGTCGAGTCGCCACCCCAGTGCACGGGAAGCGCCTGACCGCCCGTCGTCGCCGAGCGGGCGAAGACGACGGCGTCGCCCTCGCCGCGCACCTCCTCGAGCACCTCGAAGACCGCCTGGTTGTAGAGCTGCGTGTACCAGTTGTGCATGCGCTCGGGGTCGGAGCCGTCGTGCCAGACGACGTCGGTGGGGATGCGCTCGCCGAAGTCGGTCTTGAAGGCGTCGACGCCCTGGGACTGCAGACGACGCAGGTGCCCCTGGAACCAGGCCGTCGCCTCGGGGTTCGTGAAGTCGACCAGGCCCATGCCGGCCTGCCAGAGGTCCCATTGCCAGACGCTGCCGTCGGGGTTCCGGACGAGGTAACCGGCTTCGGCCGCCTCGCGGAACAGCGCCGAGCGCTGACCGATGTACGGGTTGATCCAGACGCAGACGCGGAGGTCGCGCTCGTGCAGCCGGGCGAGCATGCCCTCGGGGTCGGGGAACACGCGGGGGTCCCACTCGAAGTCGCACCACCGGAACTCGCGCATCCAGAAGCAGTCGAAGTGGAACACGCTGACCGGCATGTCGCGGCGGGCCATCTCGTCGACGAAGCCCGTCACCGTCGCCTCGTCGTAGTCGGTCGTGAACGACGTCGACAGCCACAGGCCGTACGACCAGGCCGGCACGTGCGCCGGGCGCCCGGTCAGCCGCGTGTAGCGGTCGAGCACGTCGGCCGGGGTCGGGCCGGCGATCACCAGGTAGCGCAGGGTCTCGCCCGCCACCGAGAACTGCACCCGCTCGACCGACTCGGAGCCGATCTCGTACGACACGTGGCCCGGGTGGTCGACCAGGACGCCGTACCCGCGGTTCGTCACGTAGAACGGCACGTTCTTGTAGGCCTGCTCGCTCGACGTGCCGCCGTCGGCGTTCCAGACGTCGACCGTCTGGCCGTTCTTGACCAGCGGGCCGAACCGCTCGCCGAGGCCGTAGACGAGCTCGCCGACGCCGAGCGAGAGCTGTTGCGAGACGTAGCTCGGGGCGAGGACGCGCCCGGTGCCGGCCCGGGCGTTGCCGAGCATCGCCCCGTCGACCTGCGCGTCGGCGGCGACCCGGTGGTAGCCGACCGACTTGTGGCCCGAGCGGGTGAGCACGGTGTCGCCGTCGCGGAACGTCAGGTCGAACGGCGCACCGCGACCGACCGTGACGGTGAGGCGTCCCGAGGTCAGGGTCGCGCCTCCTTCGCTCGTCTCGACGACCCCCACGCCGGCCGGGCCGCCCTCGGAACCCACGAGGTCGAACCCGATCTCGTCTCGACCACCGGCGAAGTGCGTGACGTCGACGGCGATGACGCCCTCCATCGGCGAGCTCAGCGCGACGGTGAGCGTCGGGCGGTTGAGGGTGTCGCCCCGCGAGGCGATCACCTTGGTGGGCGCGGTGACCTCGATCGAGCGTCCGTCCGCCCGGGCCTCGACGTCGTAGGCCTCCTGCGCGAAGAGGGACTCGACCCCCGGGCGGATCTGCCAGAAACCGTCGGTGAACTTCATGTGGAGCCTTTCGGGGTGGAACGCGTCACTTGACCGCGCCGGCCGTGATGCCGCGGGTCAGGGTGCGCTGGAAGATCAGGAAGAAGACGAGCGTGGGGATCAACCCGAGCAGGGCCGACGCGCTCGTCGTGGTGACGTCCATCAGCCGGTCGCCCTGCAGGGCGGTGATGGCGACGGGAACCGTCTGGTTGCCGTTCGACACCAGGAAGGTGAGCGGGATGAGGAACTCGTTCCACGTCCAGATGAAGAAGAAGATCGCGAGCACCGAGAGGGTCGGCCGACTGATCGGCACGATGACCCGCCACAGGATCTGCCACCGGCTCGCCCCGTCGAGCGACGCGGCCTCGAGCACCTCTTTCGGGAACGTGCCGTAGACGCTCGAGAGCAGGTAGGTGCCGAAGGCGCTCTGGATCACCGTGAAGATGATGATGACCGCCCAGATGTTGTCGTAGAGGCCCACCTGCTTGAACATGAAGTACAGCGGGTAGAGCAGAGCCTCTTGGGGCAGCATGTTGGCCAGCAGGAACAGCACGATGATCCAGGTGCGACCGCGGACCCGGCCGATGCCGAGCGCGTAGGCGTTGAACACCGAGATGACCACGGCGAACAGGGCCACCAGCCCGGCGATCACGAAGCTGTTCCAGAGTTTGGTGGGTAACTCCACGCGGTTCCAGAAGTCGACGAGACCGTCGAAGTACAGCGACGTCGGCAGGCTGAGCGGCCCTCCGGTCGTGTAGTCGGCAGGCGACTTGAACGAGTTGACGAGGATCAACAGGAACGGCAGGGCGATCAGCACGCCGAAGGCGATCGCCGCGGCGAGGATCAGCCAGTCGGTGGCCGTCTTCTTGCGCCCCCGTTGCTTGGCCTTCGGGAGGCGCGGGCTGGGCACCGCGGGACGGATGCGGTCGTCTTTCACCGGCGGAACGACGGTCGTGGCCATCAGCGTTCCCTCTCTGCTCGTTCGACCCGGTTCTGTGCCCGGATGAAGAAGATCGTGATGACGACGATGACGAGCGTCAGCGCCGTCGCGATGGTCGCGCCGTAGCCGACCTGCTGGCTCTGGAAGAACTCGCTGTACGCGTAGTAGCTCGGCACGATCGTCGAGTCGCCGGGGCCGCCGCGGGTCAGGGCGTAGATCGGTCCGAACACCTTCAGCGCGGCGATCGTGCAGGTCAGCACGACGACGAAGATCTCGGGGCGGATGATGCTCACGGTGATCGCCCGGAACCGCTGGAACCAGCCGGCGCCGTCGAGTTCGGCGGCCTCGTACAGCTCGGGGTCGACCCGTTGCAGTGCGGCCATGAAGATGACGACGGGATAGCCGAGCTGCACCCACACCATCACCACCATGATGCTGAGCAGCGCCGTGTCGGGGCTGCCGAGCCAGTTGTGCTGCAGGGCGCCCAGCCCCACCGCGTCGAGGACGGTGTTGAGCGCGCCGTTCTCGGGTCGGAGTATCCAGCCGATGACGATCGCGGCGATCGCCACGGGCAGGATCTGCGGCAGGTAGTAGGTCGCCCGCAGGAACGACGCCAGACGGCCGCCGAACTTCCGGCCGATCAGGTCGAACAGCATCGCGGCGAGCAGGAGGCCCAGCACGGTGGGGACCACCACCATGGCGATGATGAGGAAGACGCTGTTGAGGAAGGACGTCCAGAAGCGGTCGTCGCTCATCAGCTCGCGCCAGTTGTCGAGCCCCGCCCAGGTCGGCGGGCGGATGCCCCGGTAGTCGGTGAAGCTGAGGTAGACGTTCCAGATCAGCGGGACCAGGATCACGACCGCGAACAGGACGAAGCCGGGGATCAGGTACAGCCAGAAGCCCGCGCGGCGGGCTCCGGGCAGGAGGCTCTCCTCCGGCGGGAGGGCCGACGACGTGCGTCGGCCCTCGCGACGGGGGCGCGCCTCCCTGGCACCGGGGCGGGTGTCGAGGGAGGTCACGGTCACTTCCCGGTGATGTCGTCGACGCCGCTCTGGTACTGGTCGCCCAGGGTGGTGAGCATCTCGTCCGGCGTGGCGGTGCCGTTGACGAGCTCCTGGGTGCCGGCGACCAGCTGGTCGTAGAAGGTCGGCGTGGGCCAGTCCGGGTAGAACGCCAGGCCGTCGCGGTCGAGCAGGGTGTTGAAGTTCGCGATCAGCTCCTGGCTCTTCGGGTCGGTGATGTCGGCCGGGTCGGCCTTGACCGGCACGCCGCCGTTGTTGCCGATGAGGTTCTGGATCTCGGGGCGCATCGTGATGTCGATGAACTCGTACGCGAGGTCCTTGTTGGCCGCGTTCTCGGGGACGACCCAGAGGTTGCCGCCCGACCCGGGTGCCATGTCGCTGCCGGGGAACAGGAACGTGCCCCAGTCGAAGGTCGCCTCGTCGGCGACCCGTCCGGCCCACCAGCTGCCGGAGACCATGATCGGCGCCCCGCCGCTCATGAAGGTCGTGCCCATGTCCTCGGCCTTGATGCCGGTGACGTCCTTCGAGATCCAGCCGTTGTCGACGTACTCCTTCAGCTTGTCGGCGGCGTAGGTCAGCTCCGGGCCCTGCCAGTCGACGTCGCCCTCGTAGAGCTGGTAGTCGTCGACGAACGAACGGTCGGCCTTCGAGAGGGCCAGCTGGTAGAACAACTGCCCGAGCGGGTACTCGCCACCGGCCTCGGCGAGCGGCGTGATGCCGGCGTCGGCGAAGGTCTGCAGGGCCGTCTCGAACTCGTCGTACGTCGTGGGCACCGCGATGCCCTGCTCGGCGAAGGCGTCCTTGTTGTAGAACACCTCGACGTACTCGCCGTAGTTCGGGATGCCGTACCAGCTGCCCGAGCCCATGACGCCCTTCTCGTCGTACTTCGAGGTCGTGGCGATCGACGGGGCGAGGTCGTCGTCCCAGCCGTACTCGTCGACGGCGTCGTCGAGGTTCGCGAGCAGCCCCTGGCTCGCGAGCAGGCCCGCCGTGGCGTTGCCCTTGTTGTACTCGAGGATGTCGGGTGCCTCGTTCGAGTTGAGCACCTGGCTCGCGGTCGAGCGGATCTGCTCGAAGCTCTTCTCCTCGAACTCGACCTTCGCACCGGTCTCTTCCTCGAAGGTGGCGATCGCCTGGTCCCAGGCGATGCCCATGGCGCTGGTCTCGCTCTCGAAGTGCCAGAGCTTCAGCACGTCGGGGTCGGACGACCCCGAGCTGCCTGCCGAGCATCCGGTCAGCAGCGCCGCGGTGGCCGCGAGGGCCGTCCCGACGGCGACGATGCGTCGTTTCTTCATGTGTCTACCTCCTCGTAGAGGCCCCGTGCTGATCGTCGAAGCGTTTCGACGATCAGCGTGGAGCGATGTGATCTGGCCGTCGGATGACGGTGGTGCGATGGTGCGGTGGTGCGGTCGGTAGGGGTTCAGGAGGCGCGGGCCGGCCCGGAGACCGAGCCCTTCGCCAGGTAGGTGGGCGCGATCAACTCGACGCCCGTGTCGAGACGACCGTCGATCCGCTCGAAGGCGGCCCCGACCGCCCGCGAGCACATCTCGTCGATCGGCAGCGGGATGGTGTCGAGGGCCGGCTCGAACTCGTCGGCGGGGTAGCTGGCACAGGCCGCCAGCACCGAGAGGTCGCGGGGGATCTCGAGCCCGAGGCGGCGGACGCGCTGGAGGACGGCCTCGGCGGTGGGCTCGCTGCAGTGCAGCACGAGCGCGGTCATGCCGGGCAGCCTCTCGCGGAGGTCGTCGAACGCCCGGACGGCCGACGCCCGCCCGAGGTCCGCCGCCACGGTCAGCGTCTCGACGCCGCGGCTGTCGGCCCGGCCCGCGAAGGCGTCGTCGAAACGTCGGATGAAGCCGGTGTCGCGCTCGCCGTAGGAGGCCGGGTGACCGATGACGCCGATGGTCCGGTGCCCGGCGTCGGCAAGACGGTCGACGCTCTCGGCGGCTGCGGCCGCGAAGTCGAGGTCGATGCAGGCGAGGTCGTCGACGCCCTGCGGGATGCCGATGAACCCGGCCGGCAGGTCGAGTTCGCGCACGAGGTCGACGCGCTCGTCGACGGTCGCGACGCCGATCGCGACGACGCCGTCGACGAGCGAGCTCGAGGCCACGCGCCGGATGCCGGACACCTCGTCGTCGGTGGCGAGGAGCAACACGTCGTAGTCCCGACGACGGGCCGCCTCGACGACGGCGGTGACGAACCGCATCTGGGTGGGCTGGTGGTTGTCGGGCCGGATCGGCGCGCTGAGCGCCAGGATGTTGGTCCGGGCACCGGCGAGCATGCGGGCTCCGGCATGCGGCCGGTAGCCGAGCCGCTCGACGGCGTCGGTGACCCGCTGCCGGGTCGACGCCGCGATCGACCGCTTGCCGGACAGGGCGTACGAGACCGTCGAGATCGACACACCGGCGGCCTGGGCCACGTCGTGGATCGTCGTCATGATGACCTCGCTGTCGATTGCCGAACGGGTGCGGAAGCGCTTCGACTGCCGCGGGTCGAGACACTACGTCAGCCGCGACGGGGCGCGCAAGTCTTTTGTGGGAGCCCGCGACAAATGGCCCCGACCTCTTCCGCGCCGACGAAAGACGGGATATGTTGAGGCTCACAACATTCGCGTCGGGGCGGGATCGCCCCACGCGACCGACCGCTCGACCCTGGAAGGGACACCGATGTCCACCACCCCCACCCGCGAAGACAAGTTCTCGTTCGGCCTCTGGACGATCGGCTACAACGGCTCGGACCCCTTCGGCGGCCCGACCCGCCCGCAGCTCGACGTCGTCGAGGCCGTCGAGAACCTCGACCGCCTCGGCGCCTACGGGCTGACCTTCCACGACGACGACCTGTTCGCCTTCGGCTCGACCGACGCCGAACGCCAGAAGCAGATCGACCGCCTGAAGGGCGCCCTCGACGCGACCGGGATCGTCGTGCCGATGGTCACCACGAACCTCTTCAGCGCCCCCGTCTTCAAGGACGGCGGCTTCACCTCGAACGACCGCGGCGTGCGACGTTTCGCCCTGCGCAAGGTGCTCCGCAACATCGACCTCGCCGCCGAGCTCGGCGCGAAGACCTTCGTCATGTGGGGTGGTCGCGAGGGCGCCGAGTACGACAGCGCGAAGGACGTGCAGGCCGCCCTCTCGCGCTACAAGGAGGGCGTCGACATGCTCTCGCAGTACGTGCTCGACAAGGGCTACGACCTGCGCTTCGCGATCGAGCCCAAGCCCAACGAGCCCCGCGGCGACATCCTGCTGCCGACCCTCGGTCACGCCATCGCGTTCATCGAGACGCTCGAGCACCCCGAGATGGCCGGCGTGAACCCCGAGGTCGGTCACGAGCAGATGGCCGGACTGAACTTCACGGCCGGCATCGCCCAGGCGCTCTACCAGGGCAAGCTCTTCCACATCGACCTCAACGGTCAGCGCGGCATCAAGTACGACCAGGACCTCGTGTTCGGCCACGGCGACCTCCAGAACGCCTTCTCGCTCGTCGACCTGCTCGAGCACGGCTCGCCCCAGGGCGGACCGACCTACGACGGCCCGCGTCACTTCGACTACAAGCCCTCGCGCACCGAGACGATCGACGGCGTGTGGGAGTCCGCGGCCGCCAACATGCGGATGTACCTGCTCCTCAAGGAGCGCGCGCAGGCCTTCCGCGCCGACCCCGAGGTGCAGGAGGCCCTGGCCGCCAGCCAGGTCGCCGAGCTCTCGGTGAACACCCTCGCCGACGGTGAAGGCTACGAGCAGCTGCTCGCCGACCGCGCCTCCTACGAGGACTTCGACGCCGACGCCCACTTCGGCGGACACGGGTACGGCTTCGTGCGGTTGCAGCAGCTCGCCCTCGAGCACCTGATGGGCGCTCGGGGCTAGAGCCCGGCGCGTCGGCGTTCGCATCGCGAGCGCCGACGCGCCCCGTCCGGTCGGGCGGCCGACCCGGCGGCACCAGCAGGGGGCAGGAATCCGGTATATTACGAGCATTGCTCTGAAGACCGGCCGAACGGATCGACCTCGATGACTGCCCGCCCCTTGCGCCCCCGCCGTTCGGCGACCGATCGACCGTCGGTCGCCGTCATCGGCACCCGCGGCTACCCCAGCTACTACGGCGGGTTCGAGACCGCGGTGCGCCGGATCGCCCCCGCCCTGGTCGACGCCGGCTGGGACGTCACGGTCTACGGTCGCGACGGGTCGACCCGCGACGACGACCCCGCCCGCGACCGTCGGGTCACCTCCCGCCTGACGAAGGGCGTCGAGAGCAAATCGCTCAGCACCCTGAGCTACGGCCTCACCGCCGTGCTGGACGCCCTCGTGCGCCGGCCCGACGCGGCCCTCGTCATGAACGTGGCCAACGGCTTCTGGCTGCCCTTGCTCAGGCTGCGCGGCATCCCCGTGCTGGTCAACGTCGACGGCATCGAGTGGGAGCGTGCCAAGTGGGGACGCGCGGCGAAGACGGTGTTCCGTCTCGGAGCAAAGGCCAGCGCGCGCTTCGCGAACGGGCTGATCTGCGACGCCCGCGAGATCGTCCGGCGCTGGCAGGCCGACTTCGGCGTGGACGGCCTGTTCATCCCCTACGGCGGCGACCCGGTCCGCGACCTGCCGGTCGAGCCGGGCCAGCGACACCGCGGGTACGCCCTGGTCGTCGCGCGCTTCGTCCCCGAGAACACCGTCGTCGAGTTCGTCGAGGCGGCCCGCTCGATCGCCGAGCGGCACGACGTGGTCATCGTCGGCTCGACCGGCTACGGCGGCGAACTCGACGAGCTCGTGCGCGGACTGGCCGAGGCGAACGACCGCGTGACCTGGCTCGGCCACGTCAGCGACGACGATCGTCTGCACGCCCTCTGGCAGCACGCCGGGGCCTACTTCCACGGCCACAGCGTCGGCGGCACGAACCCGGCGCTGGTGCAGGCCATGTTCGCGGGGGCGCCCGTCGTCGCGCGCGACACCGTCTACAACCGCGAGGTGCTCGACGGAGCCGGCACCCTCGTGGCGCCCGAGCCCGCCGCCATCGCCGCCGCCGTCACCGCGCTGCTCGACGATCCGGCCGAGCAGGAAAGCCTCAGCGCGGCGGCCCTTTCTCGTGCCGCGGACGCCTACACCTGGCAGTCCGTCTGCGACGCCTACGAGGAGGCGCTGCGAGCGACCCTGCCCCGCTCGCGCTGACCGACGATCCCCCGGCAAATAACTTGCACAAAGGTGTGCAAGATCGTACGATCGGGTCATGCCTGCCGCCGATGACCCCGTCCGCGCCACCCGTGCGCCACGCCGCGACGCCACCGCGAACCGCGACGCACTGATCTCCGCCGCGGCACTGCTTCTCAACCGCGACCCGTCCGTGCCGCTCGAGGCCATCGCCGCCGAGGCTGGCCTGTCCCGACGCTCGGTCTACGGCCACTTCGCCACGCGGGACGACCTCGTGCGCGAGGTCAGCCTGCGCGGTGCCGCCCGCATCGGCGTCGCCGCGAGACCGGCACCGATCGCGGACCCGGTCGTGCAACTCGCCTCCCTGGCCGCCCGACTCTGGGCCGAGGTCGAGCACGTGCGCGTCATGGCGCAGTTGACCGTGCGCGGCCCGATGGCCCACGAGGTCGGCGAGGCGCTCGCCCCGTTGCGGAAGACCGTCCGCGACGTCGTCCGTCGTGGCGTGGAATCCGGACGCATGCGCGACGACATCGCTCCCCACACGCTGGCCCACCTGGTGGAAGGCGCCGCCCTGTCCGTGCTCGACGAGGCCACGACGCAGCGGCTCAGCCGCTCCGAGGGCCACCGGCTCGTCATGCTGGCGGTGCTCGGCGTCGTCGGCCTCGACTGGCGCACCGCCGGCGACCTCGTCGCGACCGCCCCCGAACTCGCGCTCCCTCCCGAACCGGCGACCGGCGCCTCCTCGATGCCCCCGACCGGAGAACCCGCATGAGACTCGAACTGCACGACGTCGCGATCGGCGACGGCCCCGGCGCGGCACTCCCCCGGCTCGGCGCGGTCGCCGACCGCTGGGTCCCGGGCTTCGTCGCGGTCGAGACCGAGAACGCGCCCACCCTGGCGTCACTCGTCGCGGGAGGCCGCATGCGCCCCGAGACCGGACGGGTGACGATCGACGGTCGGGCGGACGACGCGGCGATCCGCGCCTCCTTCGCCCTCGTCGACACACCCACCGTCGCCGAACCGTTCGCGGCCCTCACGGTCGTCCAGGTCGCCCGCGAAGAGCTCGCCCTCGCCGGGCTCCGCGCCGACAAGGCCGCGGCTCGTCTGCTGCTCGCGGAGATCGGGCTGGGCGAGCACGAGCGGACCCGCCTGAGCGCCCTGCCCACCGAGCTGCGCGTCCGTCTCCTCTGCGAGTTGGCGGTGCTGCGTCCAGAGGTGCGAGGACTGATCGTGACCACCCCCGAACGTCACGGGGGCGACGTCGCCGCCTGGCTCTCGGTCGTCCACGACCTCGTCGGCCGCGACTACACCGTGTTGACCATCACCGGGTTCGCGGCCCTCGCGACGATCGAGTCGCTGCCCACGCCCGAGTTCGCCGCGGCCGGGACCGACGCCGTACCCGAGACCGACACCGCGCCTCCTTCCTCCCCCGACGACACCGCGGTCGCCACCACCCCCGACACCTCCGTCGAAAGCGACCAGCCGTGAAGATCTACGCCCTCGTCCGTTCCGAGCTGCAGCGCCTCACCGCCACCCCGCTCGCCCGCCTGGCACTCGTCGCG
Organism: Frigoribacterium sp. Leaf415; assembly: GCF_001424645.1. Lineage (NCBI taxonomy): Bacteria > Bacillati > Actinomycetota > Actinomycetes > Micrococcales > Microbacteriaceae > Frigoribacterium > Frigoribacterium sp. Leaf415. The sequence goes on along the minus strand of NZ_LMQR01000003.1, from coordinate 36,600 downwards.
CTGATGACCGTGCCGCTGCTCTACGGCGGCCTGTACCTCTGGGCCAACCAGGACCCCTACGCCAAGCTCGACCAGATCCCGGCCGCCCTCGTGAACACCGACGCAGGGACCACGGTCGACGGCGAGACGGTGAACTACGGCGACGAGGTCACCGACCAGATCACCGACGGCGGCGACTTCGACTGGCACGTCGTCTCGGCCGCCCAGGCCGCGGCGGGCCTGCGCGACCAGACCTACGACTTCACCTTCACGATCCCGAAGGGCTTCAGCGACGACCTCACCTCGGCGAGCGGCGACGACCCGAAGCGGGCCCAGATCACCCTCGCGACGAGCGACGTCAACAGCTACCTCTCGTCCACGATCGCCGAGCAGGCGGCGAAGACCATCCGGGCCTCGGTCACCGAGAAGGTCGGCAAGGAGGCGGCGGGCCGCCTGCTGGTCGGCCTGGCCGACGTGCGCACGAACCTGGGCAGCGCGGTCGACGGGGCGAACCAGCTCGTCGCCGGCACCGGTTCGGCCGTCGCCGGCGCGAACCAGCTGGCCGACGGTGCGGCCGACGCGGCGACCGGGGCCCACACCCTCGCCGACGGGACGAGCCAGCTCAGCTCGGGGGCGTCCGCGCTGGACACGGGGCTTCAGACGCTGAAGACCCAGACGACGGACCTGCCCGCGCAGACCCAGACCCTGGCTGACGGTGCCGCCCAGGTGGCGGCCGGCAACGATGCCCTGGCCACCGGCGTGGCCGACGCTGCAACGACGAGCGCGACGGCCGCGGCCGGCCTGCCCGCCGCCCAGCAGCAGGCGCAGCAGCAGATCGCCGAAGCCCTGCGCCAGCAGGGTTACACCGACGAGCAGATCCAGCAGATCGCCGCGACCTTCGCCCCCGCGACCGAGTCGCTGACCACCGCCCTCCAGGACGCGAACACCCAGATCCAGGGGCTGAACACCCAGGTGGGGCAGCTCGCCACGGGTGCCGACCAGGTCTCGACCGGTGCCGCGACCCTGGCCGCCGCCACACCGGCCCTGACCCAGGGCATCTCGTCGGCCGCGACCGGCTCGTCGCAACTCGCCACGGGCGCGGCGAGCGCCGCCTCGGGCGCCTCGACCCTCGCGACCGGTCTCGACACCCTGAGCAGCGGGTCCACCTCGCTGCGCGACGGCGTCGTCAGCCTCGACACCGGCACCACCCAGCTCCGCGACGGACTGCAGAGCGGACTCGGCGAGATCCCCGCGAGCACCGACCGGACGCGCGACGACCAGGCGAGCGCCATCAGCGACCCGGTCGCGGTCAAGGACGCCGCCCTCACGAGTGCCGGCACCTACGGCGCCGGACTGGCACCGTTCTTCATCAGCCTCGCGGCCTGGATCGGCATGTACGCGCTGTTCCTGATCGTGAAGCCGATCTCGAAGCGGGCCATCACCGCCGTCAAGGCCCCCGTGCGCATCTCGCTGGCCGGCTGGCTGGCCCCGGTGGTGCTCGGCGTCGTGCAGATGGTCGCGCTCTACGTCATCGTCACGCAGGCGCTCGGCTTCGAGGTCGCCCACCCGCTCGGCATGATCGGGCTGATGGCCCTCGCCTCGGCGGCGTTCGCGGCGATCATCATGACGCTCAACGTCTGGCTCGGCAGCGTCGGGCAGTTCCTCGGCCTGGTGCTGATGGTCGTGCAGCTCGTCACGGCCGGCGGGACCTTCCCGTGGCAGACCCTGCCCGCCCCGCTCGCAGCCCTCCACTTCGTGCTGCCGATGAGCTACGCCACCGACGGCCTGCGCCAGGTGATGTACGGCGGCAGCTCGGCCGCGGCCTGGGGCGACGCCGGCGTGCTGGCGGCCTGGCTGCTCGGCGCGCTCGTGCTGACCTGGGTCGCGACCTCCCGCATGACACGGGCGCGCACGATGCGCGACCTGCGGCCCTCGCTGATCGGCTGAGACCGCCGCTTCCGCCGAGGACGCAGGAGGCGCGGGTCGCGTGACCCGCGCCTCCTGCGTCCTCGCGCGGTCGCGCCGCTAGTCGGTGCGGGTCTCGAGGGTGGGGAGCACGGCGGGGTCGGCGTCGTGCAGGAACGTCGTGAGGCGTTCGACCTCGTCGACCTCGCCGATGGCGGCCGCACCTCGCCGGAGGGCGAAGAGGGACCGCAGCACGCCCCGGTTGGGTTCGTGCGACCACGGCACGGGGCCCTGTCCGCGCCACCCCGCCTTCCGCAGCGCGTCGAGCCCGCGGTGGTAGCCGACGCGGGCATAGGCGTAGGCCTCGAGCTCGGCGCCGCGGGCGTCGGACTCGTCGCTGAGCAGTGCCCAGGCGAGCGACGACGTGGGGTGGGCGACGACGACCTCGGCCGTCGTCAGCGTCTCGAGGTCGGCGACGACGTCGGGTTCGGCGGGCAGGCGGGTCTCGGGCACGCCGAGCAGGTTCGTTGCGGTCATCCCCCCATCATCCCCGACGTCCGTCCCGGGGACCGTCGCGAGCCTGGTATAACTCGTTTCGTCGTGCAATACTGAGATATCACACACGGTCATCGGCCGTGTCGGGCGCCACGGTGCCCGCGAGCTCTCGACGAAAGACCACCGTGCCCACGACCCGACCGCGCCGCGCCGCCCTCGACTCCCCCGCCCTCCTGGCGTACCCGATGCACGGCCAGCGCAAGCTGCTCGACGAGGGCTACCGCACCCGGGACGGTCACCTGATCGAATGGCTCGGTCACGACCTCGCGGGCCGTGGCGGGGTCACCGTCGTCTCGAGGCCGGAGCCCCTCCTGACCTCGATCGCCCGCCGCCGCCCGATCGGGGCACCGGCCGTCGGCACCCGGTCGGTCGACCAGATCACGCTCCGGGCTCCCGACCCGCGCGACCGACGACGCTGGTGGGTCGCGTCCGCCCGCGCCTACCCCTCGTTGCCCTCGTCGGCGGCATCCGTGCCGGCCCTCGTCTGGAACCCCTTCGCCGCCGTCGCCCCGGTCGCGGCCAATCCCTTCGCCGGTCCCCGGCGGGTCGTCCTCGACCTGCTGGACGACTGGAGCCGGCACTACGCCTTCGAGAGCATCCGCGCCGAGGTCGACGAGGCCTACGCGGCCGCCTTCGCCCTCGCGGACGTCGTGACGGCCAACGGCGCGGGCACCGCCGACCTCGCCCGCCGACACGGACGCACCGACGTCGTCCTGCTGCCCAACGGCTGCGACCCGCACCGCTTCGACGGCACGAGCCGGGCGACCGGCCCGACCACCGTCGGGTACGTGGGCAAGATCGGGCGGAGGCTCGACCTCGCCGGCATCCTGGCGACCGTCGCCGCCCTGCCCCACGTGTCGTTCGTGTTCGCCGGCCCGGTGCTGGACGCCGAGTACGGGGTGCTGGCCGACTCGCCCAACGTCACCCTGCTGGGCGACGTGCACTACGACCGCGTGCCGGCCCTGCTGCAGACCTTCGACGTCGGCTGGGTGCCCCACCACGTCGGCGAGCGCGAGGTCGGCGGCGACGTCATCAAGACCTACGAGTACCGCGCGGCGGGTCTCCCCGTCCTCAGCACGGCCGTCTGCGGCATCGAGGCGCGCGGCCTGGACGGCGTGACGGTCGCCGACACCGCCGAGCACGCCTCGGTGCTCGCCGCACTCGCCGCAGGCTCCGACGGGCGGGTGCCCCGGCTCCCGGGTGCCATCCCTCCCGACGCCACGTGGCGGCAGAAGGCCGACGTCGTCCGCGACGCGCTCCGCCTGCCGGCCCGCCGACCGTCCTAGACCCGATCAGCCCCCGATCCGACACCACGCCGTTCAGCAGGGAAGAACTCCATGGAACTCAAGACCTTCATCACCGTCGTCCGGACGCGGTGGGTCCTCATCGTCGTCGTGACCCTGAGCGCCGTGCTGCTCGGGGCGACCGCGTCGCTCGCGACGGCGAAGTCGTACTCGTCGTCGACGCAGCTCTTCGTCTCGGTCTCGTCGATCGGCTCGTCGGACGCCGGCGACCTCGTCCAGGGCAGCAGCGCCGCGCAGGCCAAGGTGCGCTCGTACGTCTCCGTCGTCACGTCGGGTCGGGTGCTCGAACCCGTCATCGCCGATCTCGGGCTCGACACCACCCCCGCCGGGCTCGCCTCGAAGATCTCGGCCTTCAGTCCGGTGAACACGTCGCTGATCGACATCTCGGTCACCGACGGCGACCCCGCGCAGGCCGCACGACTCGCCGACGCCGTGGCCACGAGCTTCGAGAAGGTGGTCGAGGAGCAGCTCGAACAACCCGTGGGCGGCGGCAGCGGGCTGGTCACCGTCGAGTCCATCGACGCTCCCGTCGTGCCGACGAGCCCGGCCAACCCCAAGCCCGTCCTCTGGATCAGCCTGGCCCTCGGCCTGGGCATCCTGTCGGGCACGGCCCTGGCCCTCCTCCGCAACACCCTCGACACGCGCATCCGCAGCAAGGCCGACGTCGAGGGGGTGACGAACGCGCCGCTGCTCGGTGGCATCGGCTTCCACACAGAAGCCTCCTCGGCCCCCCTGGTCGTCAACAACGATCCGCGCAGCCCACTCGCCGAGTCCTACCGCGCCCTCCGCACCAATCTCCAGTTCGTCTCGTTCGAGGGACGCAGCCGGACCTTCATCGTCACGTCGGCCATGCCCGGCGAGGGCAAGTCGACGACGGCGGCGAACCTGGCCGTCTGCCTGGCCGAGACCGGTGCCTCGGTGCTGCTCGTCGACGCCGACCTGCGCCGGCCCCGCGTCGCCGAGGTCATGGGCCTCGAGGGCGCCGTCGGACTGACCGACCTGCTCGTCGGGCGGGCAGAACTCGTCGACGTCGTGCAGCCGTGGGGACGCCTGGGCCTCCACGTGCTGCCCTCGGGGACCGTTCCGCCGAACCCGAGCGAACTGCTCGGCTCGCTCGCCATGGCGAGCCTCGTCTCGACGGTCGAGGTCGACTACGACTTCGTCATCATCGACACCCCGCCCCTGCTGCCGGTGACCGACGCCGCCGTCCTCAGCCGCTGCGTGAGCGGCGTGATCGTCGCGACCGCCGCCCAGCGATCGTCGCGCCACCAGCTGAAGCAGGCCCTCGCCGCCGTCTCCGAGATCGGCAGCCGCACCCTGGGGGTCGTCCTCACGATGGCCCCGACGAAGGGCCTGGGTGCCTACGGGTACGGCGCCTACGGGGGTTACTACGGTTCGGTGACCGAGAACTCGGTCCCTGCCTCGACCGCGGCGGCCCGATGACCATCCCGCCCCTCGTGATGGTGTGCACCGGGAACATCTGCCGCTCACCGTTGGCCGCCGCACTCGTGCGCAGTGCCACGTCGGCGGCCGTCGAGAGCTTCGGGACGTCGGCCCTGGTGGGTGAACCGCCGCCCCGTCCCACCCTGAAGGCCGCCGAGTCCCTCGGGCTCGACCTGTCGGCCCATCGTGCCCGTCAGCTGACGGCCGACGTGGTGGGTCGCGCTCCCCTCGTCCTGGCCCTCGCCCGGGAACACCGCCGGGCCGTCGTGTCGTTGGTGCCGAGGGCGAACCGCACGACCTTCACCCTGCGGGAGTTCGCACGCCTGAGCCGTCTCGTCGATCCCCACGAGACGGCACGCGCGATCGCATCGACCCCGGACCCCGCCGAGCGTCTGGACCGGGTCGTCGCCCTCGCGGCGGCGCACCGCGGCTCCGGCGTCCTCGTCACGCCCGACGAGGACGACGTCGTCGACCCCTTCGGGCTCGGAGCCGACGTGTACGCGAAGTCGACCGCCCAGATCGTCGACGCGACGAACGACGTCCTCGCCTACCTCGGGCGAGCCCTGAGAGCCTGATTCCGCCCCGTCCGCCTCCGACCACGCGCCCCGACGACCTGGTCGTCGGGGCGCGTCGTCGTGGGCGAGGACGACCGCGCGGCCGGACGGTCCCGCGACGGGGACGGTCCCGCTCGCTCAGCGGGCTGCCGTGAGGGTGCCGCCGACGACGCCGGGCCGGTCCGACGCGTCGCCGAGGACGCGGTCGTCGCGACTCCGGTCGTCGCGACCCCGGTGCGACCCTGACGGGTGCGCCCCGGACGGGTCCAGCGCGGCTCGGTCGTCGCCGGGACGGTCCTGCAAGGCGCAGAAGGCCCACAAGATCGCGGACGTCGAGAACCAGACGAAGTAGTCGAACGAGAAGAGGGTGACGATCATGACGACGAGGACTGCCCGCCCCGTCCGGGAGGCGTGGACGAACCCGACGACGAGCGCCGCCACCAGCGAGACGATCCCGGCGATACCGAACGTGGCGAGCGTGGTCACGAGCTGGTTGTCCACGACCGTGAAGCCCTCCTGGGGCAGGAGGCCACGGGCGTACAACTCGGCCTCGCTTCCGAAGCCGCTGCCGGCCAATGCCTCGAGCGCGGGCCGCGCGAGGAGTCCGGGGACCGATCGGACCGCCCCCATCCGGTTCTCGTACGAGCCGGATGCCACGAGCGTCCCGACCGCGTCGACGATCTCGGACGCCAGGGCGGCGGCACCCGCGACCGCCCCGAGCACCGTCAGCACGATCTTCGCTGCCCGGGACCGCGCCTCGGAGGTCATCAGGACGTAGGTCACGGCGAGGAGGACGGCGGCGACGACGCTTCGGCTTCCCGACAGCAGGATGCCCGCCGACAGCACGAGGACGGCGAACGGCGGGAACCAGACGGGGAAGGTCCGCCGCGCGACGAGGACGAGGACCAGGCAGACCGCGAGGAACACGGCGTACGGGATGGGGTGGCCGAGGGTGCCCTCGACCCGGACGAGACCACCGGGCAGGATCTTGTTGTCGCTGACGAACGAGCGGCCCGTCGCGAGGACCTTGTACCCGAAGGGGATCGGACGATGGGTGACCGTGAGCTCCACGACTCCGACCACGACCTGCGCGAGGCCGAGGACGACGAGACCGCGGACGAACACGCGGAGGTCGCGGGGCGACGACGTCGACACGAGCCACGAGACCGCGACCCCGATCGCCGCGAGCTCGGCCATGAGGACGATCGTCGACGGGGCGAGCGCCAGCACGCAGACGATCGAGAAGGCGAAGAACGCGGTCGTCGCCAGTGTGGCCCGCGGGCGGCCGACGGACCACGAGCGGGGCGAGACGAGTGCCGCCACCGAGACTCCGGCCACGGCGGCCACGGCGGCGTGGCGGACGATGTCGGGCGCGGAACCCGACGTCGTCGAGATCAGGACGGCGAAGGCGACGACGAGCGCCGCGCCTCGTCGCCGGTCGGCCGGCAGGAGGAGCCCGCCGACGAATGCGACCAGGGCCGCCGCGGCGGCACCGGCGAGGACGACGATCATCGGGCGGCCCCCCCTCGAGCGTGCGGATCCGACGGACCGACCGGGGTGGGCTCGGCGGCGGGCTCGACGGCCGGCGCGGACGAGGCGCGGCGCGACCGCGCGAGGACGACGAGCTGGACGACGAACCCGACGGCCTCGGCCGACACGAGTGCCGACACGGCGCCCAGCGCGCCGTGGTGGGCGCCGAGCACGAGGACTCCCGGAACGCCGACGACCGCCGACGCGACGGACGCCGTCGTCGTCTGGGCGTGGCGCCCTGCACTGACCAGGGCGAGGCCGGCGCCACGAGACGCGCAGATGACGGCGATCAGCACGCCGCCCGCCAGGGCGAGGTCGGGCGACACCGGGACGGTGCCCGTGAAGAGGACGACGGCGACGGCCGGCATGGACAGCGCGAAACCGACGCCGACGACGAGGCCGAGCCCGGCGTTCAGCCCGAGGGAGACCAGGCTGCGACGGTGCGCGAGTTCGGCGGAGGGCACGCCCACCCACGTCTGCAGGCGGTCGGGAATCGCGGACACGACCTGCAGCCCCATGCGCAAGGGCCGGTCCACCGCGGCGAATCCGGCGACGGAACCGGGCGAGACGGCGCCCAGCAGGGCCACGGGCAGGGATTTGTAGGTCGTCGCCACGCCACGCCCGACCACGAGGACGAGTTGGGAGCGCACGACGGCCGGGACCGCGCGGAAGTCGTCCGCCCCGGGCAGACGGGCGCCCCCGAGACGGGGCGCCACGCCGAACGTGACGACGGCAGCGAGGACCATGCCGGCGCCATAGACCTCGAGCGGCGCACCGGCGGCGATCGCGACGGCCGAGACGAGCGAGGCCAGCACGCGCGGCGACGTCTCGGCGACGAGGACCAACAGCGGGCGCCCGAGGCCGATGAAGTACCAGGTCGGGCTGAGTGCGCCGAGCGCGACACCCACGGAGACGAGCGCGGCCGCCGGGCGGTGCTCGTCCACGACGGCGAGCGTCACGGCCGCCGCGACGGGCAGCAGGACGGCGGTGGCGACGAGCTTGCTGGCCGACGCCGTGGCGAAGAGCTCACCGGGTGGCCGGGTCGCCCGGGCGACGCGTTGCGGGCCCACGATGCTCCAGCCGAGTTCGGCGACGACCGCCGTGGCGATGCCGACGGACAGGCCGACGGCCACCGCCGCCCAGCCCGACGCCCCGTGGGTCGAGGTGACCGCGGGGATCACGGCCAGCGGGGCGGCCGCACCGAGGGCCGGCACGAGCAGGTGGAGGGCGAGACGGCCGACCTGCCGCCCGAATCCCCTCACGAGTGGACCCGCCGAGGGACGAGGGCCGACAGGTGGTCCGTGAACCGGTCGTACGATCTCTGCACCACCGACTCGAGGCGCTCGGCGACGTCGTGCGGCGACTCCGCCTGGTGGGCGAGCGGCGCCCCCACCAACGCGTCGGCGATCGAGGAGGCGCTGGCCGGCTCGGTCTGGACGAGCAGGCCCCCTGCCGCGCACCGGACGTCGTCGAGGGCGCTCGATCGCTGGGTGACGACGGTCCGACCGCACGCCAGCCCCTGCCAGACCTTGTTCGCCACGACGCCGCGAGCCTTGGCCGAGGAGCCGAAGACCCCCAGGACGACGTCGGCCCGGGCGATGTGGGCGAGGAGTTCGCCCTCGGGCACCGCGTCGACGAAGGTGCACCGGTCGGCGAGGCCCGCTCGACGGACCCGCGCCTCGACGGCCCGGCGGGCGGGACCGTCGCCGACGAGGACGACCTCGACCCGGCGACGGGCTCCGATCAGTGAGAGGGCGTCGACGACGAGATCGACGCCGTGGAGGGGGATGTACCCCCCGTAGTACAACACCCGGAGCGCGTCATGAGGCGGAGCGGGCGGTTGCCAGGTGGCCCAGGCCGGGGCACCGACCGCGAGGGGGACGACCGCCGCCGAGGGGCCGTGGCGCCGGACGATCTCGGCGGCCCGGGGCTCGGTGTCGATCAGGTAGAGATCCGCGCACCTCACGGCCGCGGCGTCGAGCACACGGAACCGGAGGGCCGCGGGCGATGCCGGGGAGACCCGCCGCCAGTCGTCGACCGCGGTCTCGTGGAGACCGACGAACCCGTCGACGACGAGAGCGGCACCCTGGAGACGGGCGACGAGCCACGCGAGCGGCGCGTGGCTGAGCCGGAACTCGGAGAGCAGGACGACGTCGGCGCGCCGGGCGCCCCGGACGAGCGAGCGGACGTCCTCGATCGCGCGACGCAGCCGACCCGCGGCACGCGACCGCGGGGCGACGACGACCGACGCGCCGAGCTGTCGTTCGAGGTGGGCCCGCACGCGGACGTTGCGGGGGTAGCCCGTGTCGTGCACCCCGTACTGGAGGACCCGGAGGGGACCCGCCCCCGGGCAAGGCGCTCGGGTCGGGCGACCGGACGGGCCGCTCATCGGGCGGCCGCCGTGATGCCGAGCCGGGACAGCCGGTCGACCACGGCGTCGACCGACGCACCGACGGACAGGAGCGAGGCGTTCGCGGCGACGTGGTCCGAGACCGTCCGGCGCAGCGCGCGGTCGGCGGTCAGGTCGCGGACGGCGGACAGCCACCGGTCGGGTTCGCCCACGGGCAGGACGAGTCGTCGTCGCAGGTCGGGGTCGGTCACGAGGAGGGGTGCGGCACCGTAGCTGTCACCCAGCAGGACGGGTACGCCCGCGGCGGCGGCCTCGACGGCGCTGCGGCCGAAGGCCTCGCGTGAGGCCGTCCCGACGAAGAGTCCGGCGTCGTCCCACAGCCTCGCCGGGTCGACCCACCCGGGCATGGTCACGCCGTCGGGCAAGGAGGCGCGGAGCCGGTCCTCGAGCGGGCCCTGCCCGTGCAGGCGGCCGGGGACGCCCGCCCGTGCCGCGAGCTCGACGAACGCCGCAGGCCGCTTGTCGACGTCGAACCGGGCCGCCCAGACGAGAGGCGCGGCCGCCTCGCCCCACGAGCTGCGGGCCGAGAAACGGATGCCGGCCGGGACGAGGTGGGGACGGCGCGCCCGCGCCACCTCGTCGGCGAGGACCGGCGTCGTCGCCCAGACGTCGTCGGCCCCGCGCAGGGCGCGACCCTCGACGAGGCGGAGGGCGACCCGACGGAGGCACGCCTGCTCGCCGGGAGCGGGCCACGGCAGTCCGCGGACCCACGCCACCCAGGGCGTGGACCCGTGACGCCGCAGCCGGGCGAGGGCGACGTCGCTCTGCGTGACGAGCGTGACGACCACGTCGGCGGCATCGGCCTCGGGGGCGCTCGTCACGAGACCGGCGACCTCGTCGACGACCGCGCGACCGTGCGCGTGGACCGTCACCTCGCGGACGCCGGGGGTGGTCGCGACCGTGCCGCGAGCCGTCGGGCGCAGCCCCACGACGGCTCGCCAGTCGAGCCCCCGGCCCCGCGCTTCGGCGACCAGGTCGTGGGTCGAGCGGTAGACCCCGCTGCGGGCCATCAACGGCGCCGCGACGAGCAGGACCCGGGGCGCCGAGCGGGAGCCGCCAGCGGCGGGGGACGGGGCGGACGACGGCACGGAGCACTCTCGCTTCTGTTCGGGAGACAGGAGGTGATCGACCCTCAAGCCGAACATCAAGAGTATAGGTGTGAAATATGAGTCAGGTCAACGATCGCCCGACTCGAGGGGTCAGAAGCGGTGACGCACGACCCACGAGTGCATCACCACGGCGGCGGCGGCCGCCGCGTTGATGCTGCGCGTCGAGCCGAATTGCGAGATCTCGAGCACGGCCTCGGCCGCCGCGAGCGCCTCGGGCGACAGGCCCGGCCCCTCCTGCCCGAAGACGAGGACGCAGCGCTCGGGCAGGTCGAACGTCTCGATCGGCACCGACCCCTCGACGTTGTCGACGGCGAGGACGGGGAGGCGCTGCTCACGCGCCCACGCCAGGAACGTCTCGACGTCCGGGTGGTGCAGCACGTGCTGGTACCGGTCGGTGACCATCGCCCCCCGCTTGTTCCACCGACGGCGACCGATGATGTGCACGGTGTCGGCCGCGAACGCGTTGGCGCTGCGCACGATCGACCCGATGTTCATGTCGTGCTGCCAGTTCTCGACGGCGACGTGGAAGCCGTGCCGATGGGCGTCGATGTCGGCGACCACGGCCTCCATCGTCCAGTACCGGTAGCGGTCGACCACGTTGCGGCGGTCGCCGTCGCGCAGCAACTCGGGGTCGAAGTGATCCCCGTCGGGCCAGGCCTCCTCGCCCCCCGGCCAGGGTCCGACACCGTGCGTCAGCTCGTCGTTCGGCGGGGTCGGGGACTCGTCCTGGGGCATCGGACCAGGGTAGGCGGTGAGAGGAGGCGACCCGCGCCTCCTCGTCGTCAGGGCACCTCGCTAAGGTGACCGCATGGGTGCACGCGAAGACGTCGAATGCTGGCTGACCGACATGGACGGCGTCCTCGTCCACGAGAACCACGCGCTGCCCGGGGCGGCCGAGCTGATCCAGCAGTGGCAGGACGAGGGCACGCCCTACCTGGTGCTGACCAACAACTCGATCTTCACGCCGCGCGACCTGGCGGCCCGGCTGCGCGCCTCGGGGCTGCACGTCCCCGAAGAGCGGATCTGGACGAGCGCCCTCGCCACGGCCGACTTCTGCCGCTCGCAGATGCCCGGCGGTTCGGCGTTCGTGATCGGCGAGGCGGGCATGACGACGGCCCTGCACGAGGCCGGCTTCATCATGACCGAGACGAATCCCGACTACGTCGTCGTGGGCGAGACCCGCAACTACTCGTTCGACTCGATCACCAAGGCCGTCCGCCTGATCCTCGGCGGGGCACGGTTCATCGTGACGAACCCCGACGCGACCGGGCCCAGCGCCGACGGCGTGCTGCCCGCGACGGGCGCCATCGCCGCGATGATCTCGAAGGCCACCAACAAAGAGCCCTACGTGGTCGGAAAGCCCAACCCGATGATGTTCCGCTCGGCGATGAACCGCATCGGCGCCCACAGCGAGAACACGGCGATGATCGGCGACCGGATGGACACCGACATCATGGCCGGCATCGAGGCCGGGCTGCACACCATCCTCGTGATGACCGGCATCAGCGATCAGGCCGAGATCGACCGCTACCCGTTCCGGCCGAACGAGATCCTGGCCGGGGTGCACGAGTTGGTGCGCAGCGAGCCGATCGAGTCCGACGTGGTGCCGTCCGAGGCCTAGGCCCTCAGGAGGCGCGGGCCGGGTCGCCCCGTCAGCCCGCGACGGCGACGAGGCTGGTCGTCAGGGGTTCGCCGCCGCTGCGGTTGACGAAGCACGAATAGGTGCGGTCGCCGGCCGCCCACGCGTCGGCGTCGGCCGGGAAGCTCGCGAGCAACTGCACGTCGGGGTAGGCCGCGGCGGCCTGCCGGTCGAGCGCGTCCGCGCCCGTGCAGAGCAGGTTCATCTGGCTCTGCAGCACGTCGGCACCCGGGTAGGCCGCGGCCGTGTCCCCGTCGAGGGTGCCCAGGCGGGTGAGCTGGGCGACGTGCGGCTGCGCACAGTCGGCGACCTCGTAGTCCTGCTGCCAGGCCGATTCGAACGCCGAGAAGCACTCGCCGCCCTGCAGGTCGGCGTAAGACTGCGTGCCTGCCGCGAGCGGCCCGGCCGGGGCGACCTCGGCGGCGGGCTCGACCGGCGCAGCCGTCACGGTCCGGGCCGCGGTCGGTGCCGCGGCGGCGGCCGACGCGTCGCTCGTCAGGTCGTCGGTGGAGGCGAAGAGCGATCGCGAGAGGAAGAAGAGCGCGACCAGCAGCAGCAGGATCACGAGCCCGGCACCCAAGGCGGCCAAGCCCTTGTGCGACCGGACCCACTCGGCCAGACCCGCCGTGCGGGGTGTCGTGGCGGGCCTCTCGTCCACCGGACGGGTCTGCGGCACGAACACGCCGGCTCCGCCGACCTCACGGCGCGGCCGCTCGCCCGTCAGGGCCGAGGTGGCGCTCATCGAGAGGCCGGGCAGCACCTGCGTGGCATCGACCCCGGGGTCGTCGACGTCGGCGCGCTCGTCGAGGGCGGAACGAGGAGGCGCGAACAGCGCGGTCGCGGTCGTCACCTCGGCCCCGTCGTCCAGGCCCTCGTCGTCGGCGTCGGCGTCGGCGTCTGGTTCCGGGTCGGTGCGGGACGACCGCTCGACGTCGGGCACGGGCCCGACCTCGGACGGCGGCACGTCGCCCGAGCCGGACAGCGACCAGGCGCCGGGGGCGTCGTCCGCGTTCGCCGCGTGCTCGGGCTCGTGCTCGCTCTCGGGACGTGCGCCCCGCGGCTCGACGGCCGCGGTGCCGGCACCCGACGGGACGACACCGAGGATCTCGGTGAAGGTGGGCTCGCGGTCCCCCCTCGAGCCGGAGTCGGCCGTGGGCTCCGGGACGGACGACGCCTCGGTCGTGGGAGACGGTGTCGGCGTCGGTTTCGGTGTGGAGGGCACCGCTGCGACGCCGGGGACACCGGGCTCGACCCCGCCACGGGAGGCCACCGCGGCGGCAGCGGCCGCAGCAGCTGCGGCCGCCTCGGCCAGGCGACGCTCGCGCCGCGTCATCTCGTGGTGCTCTTCGACCCACCACGGCGCCTCGACACCGCCTTCGCGGGAATCGGCGGCCGGCTCGGGCTCAGGCTCGACATCGGACGCCGGCCCGGGCTGGGGCTCGGGCTCGGGCTCTGCTCGGAACTTTGGCTGGGGCTCGGGCGTCTGCTCCGGCTCTGCTTGGAACTCCGGCTCAACGAGGCGCTCGGGCTCGACTTCGGCCTCGGGCGTCGGCTCTGGCTCTGCCGCTGCTTGGAACGTCGGCTCCGCTCGGCGCTCGGGCTCGGGCTCGGGCTCGGGCTCGGACTCGGGCTCGGGCTCGGGCTCGGGCTCGGGCTCGGGCTCGGGCTCGGGCAGAGCATCCCAGTCGAAGGTCGCGGGTTCGGCAGATTCGGCCCGGGGTGCCGAGATCAAGGCGGTGAAGGGCCCTGGCTCGTCGCTCACGCCGCTGCGCTCCTCGACATCGGCGGAATCCGACGCCGTACCGGCATCATCGGCGTCCTCGGCGACCCCGAGGGCGGGTCGCGGCGACTCGGGTTGCGGCGACTCGGGCTGCGCGGGCACGTCGGAAACGGGCACGGACGACGGAGGCGGCGGCGGCACGGACCCCGTCAGCGCTCCGAGGTCGAGGGCCTGCGGATGGCCTGAGGTCTTCGGCGGAGGCGTCCCGGCCGGGGACTCGGGCACCACGAACGGCAAGGGGGTCGGCGTCGGCGGCACCACGGACGAGTCCTGGGACGGCGGCTCGGCACCCGGGCCGACCGGGCGCTCGGCAGCGACGTCGTCGCGGGGGACCTCGACCGCTCGGGTGGCCGGCGGCAGGTCGAGGGCCTGGGTGGGGACGTCCTCGGGGGCGGTGTCGGGAAGACGACCCGCGCCTCCTGACGGGGTGTCGGTCGCGTCGTCGTCGTCGGCACCGTCGAACTGGGCGGCGAGCCAGTCGCTGGCGTCGTCGCGCCCGGCGTCGTCGCCGTCGTCGCCCCTGGGCCGGTCGTCGGTCACGGTGTCAACCCGAGGTCTTCCAGCCCGATCGCGGCGAAGTAGGGATAGCCCGCCGCCTCGATCACCTCGCGGGCCCCGGTGCTGCGGTCGACGACGACGGCGACGGCGGCGATCTCGGCTCCGACGGCCTCGAGGGCCTTGGCGGCGGCGAGGGGCGAACCGCCGGTCGTCGAGGTGTCCTCGAGCACGATGACGCGCTTGCCCTCGAGGTCGGGGCCCTCGACCTGCTTGCCGCGGCCGTGGTCCTTGGGCTCCTTGCGGACGACGAAGGCGTCGTAGTCCTTGCCGAGCGCCACGCCCTGGTGCAGCACGGCGGCGGCGATCGGGTCGGCGCCCATCGTCAGGCCACCGACCGCGAACACGTCGGGCACCTCGTCGATCAGGTCGACCATGACCCGGCCGATCAGGGGCGCGACGCGGTGGTCGAGGCTGACCTTGCGGAGGTCGATGTAGTACGTCGCCTTCTTGCCGCTGGTCAGCGTGAAGTCGCCATGGAAGACGGCCTCGGAGCCGATGTAGTCGATGAGCTGCGTGCGTGCGTCGGTCACGGTGACCCATGGTAGAGCAGGCGGGCTCCGAACGTCGGGGCGGGGCGGCGACGGCTCGACGCCCCGTCGGGCGACGGCGGCCGCCTCGGACCCCGCCGGTGCCGGGCCGGTACCGTGGTCGGCATGCGCGTCGCGACCTACAACGTCAACTCCGTCCGGGCTCGAGTGGGCAGGGTCGTCGACTGGCTCGTCCGTGAGGACGTCGACGTCGCGGGCCTGCAAGAGATCAAGTGCAAGCCCGAGCAGTTCCCCTACGACGCCTTCCGCGAGGCCGGCTACGAGGTCGAACTGCACGGGCTCAGCCAGTGGAACGGCGTCGCGTTCGTCAGCCGCCTGCCGATGGAGGACGTCGAGATCACCTTCCCGTCGCAGCCGGGCTTCGCCAAGGGCCAGGAAGGCCCCGACCAGCCCAAGGAGGCGCGGGCGATCGGCGTCACGGTCGAGGGCGTCCGCCTGTGGAGCCTCTACGTGCCCAACGGCCGCGAACTGGGCGACCCGCACTACGACTACAAGCTCGACTGGCTCTCGAAGCTCGCCGCCGAGACCGAGGCCTGGCTCGCCGCGCGCCCCGACCAGCCGTTGGCCCTGATGGGCGACTGGAACGTCGCACCGCTCGACACCGACGTGTGGGACATGTCGGTCTTCGAGGGCCACACCCACGTCAGCCAGCCCGAGCGCGACGCCTTCTTCCGTTTCGAGGAGGTCGGCCTGACCGACGTCGTCCGCTCGCGCCTGCCCGAGGGCTACACCTACTGGGACTACAAGCAGCTGCGCTTCCCCAAGAACGAGGGCATGCGCATCGACTTCATCCTGGGCTCGAAGGCCTTCGACGGCCTCGTGACGTCCGCGGCCATCCACCGCGACGAGCGCAAGGGCGACGCCCCGAGCGACCACGTCCCCGTGGTCGTCGACCTCGACCTCGAGACCGAGCTCGACGACGACCGCCCGATGATCTTCTGACGCCTGCGCGGCCTCACCCGGCCTCTCGACGCCAGGAGGCGCGGGTCAGGCGAGCAACGCCGCCACCAGCACCAGCACGGGAACCGAGAGGATGGTCGTCGCCAAGACCGTGTCTCGGGCGACGACGACCCCGGTCTGGTAGCGCTGGGCGTAGTTGAAGACGTTCTGGGCCGACGGCAGACCGGCCAGCACGACCGCCACGAAGAGCTCGTCGCGGTCGAAGTCGAAGACGAACGCCCCGAGCAGCCAGGCCGCGACCGGCATGACGACGAGCTTGAGGACGACGGCGACGACGATGTCGGCGCGCCCTTGCCCTGCCTGGAACGGCTTCGAGCCGTACAACGACATGCCGAACGACAGCAGGACGACCGGCACCGCGGCACCGCCCACCAACTCGAACGGCTCGCGGACGGCCTGGGGGATCTCGAGGCCGGTGACCGCCACGAGCACACCGAGGGCGGACCCGATCAGCAGGGGGTTCGTGAACGGTCGGGCGATGGTGCGCCCGAGGCTGCTGCCGCGGTTCGTCACGGTGTCCATGACGGCGAGCACGATCGGCGTGAGCACGAGCAGCTGGTAGAGCAGGACGGGGGCGACGAAGGTGGCACTGCCCAGCACGTAGGTCGCCACGGGCAGGCCGATGTTGTTCGCGTTGACGTAGGCGCCACCCATCGTCCCGATGGCCGTCTGCGCCGCACTGCGTCGGAGGACGAACTTCAGGACGACGACCGAGAGGACGGCGGCCAGGAGCGAGGCGAGCGCCGAGACCACCAACAACCGCGAGAACAGCACGTGGACGTCGGCCTGCGAGATGGTGGAGAACAGCAGGCAGGGCGTGAGGACGAAGAAGACGAGGCGCGAGAGCACCCGGTGGCCGGATTCTCCGAGCAGGTCGATGCGACCGACGACGTAGCCGGTCACGATGATCACGCCGATGATCGCGAACCCGATCAGCACTCCACCCATGGGTCCATCCTGTCGCACGCCCCGGGGGCCGGCGGGACGACCGGGTCAGGCCACGGGCACGCCGTCCCCCACCGGGGCGCCGATGCGTTCGAGCAGATGCGCCGCCTCGTCCTCGGCCTGGGCGTCGACGGCCCAGGTGACGACACCCGCCTCGCACGCGGCGACGGCGAACGCCTCGCCGGTCGGGAGCCCGCTGGCGCGGGCGAGGTCGTCGGCGAAACGCCTCGCCGCCTGGGCGACCGGGCGATCCGACGCGACGACGACGAGGGCACCGCGACGCAGGCCGTCCGCGAGGCTGTCGACCGCACGGTCGAGCTGTACCGCCGTCGGGGTGGCGGCGTCGACGGCCACCACGGCCCAGTCGAAGCCGACGACGTCGTCGATCGGGGTCGCCATCTCGCACGAGAGCACGACGACCTCGGCGTCGAGTGCCGCCGCCCGATCGGCGACGGGACGGATCACCGGGTACGGACCGGCGAGGACGAGCTTCGGGGCGTGGGCGAACAGCATGACGGGGCCTCTCGGGGTGGAAGGAGCGCCCGGCGGGTCCGACCGGGCGGGACATCGAGTCGACGATGCGTCACGTACTACTCTACGTGTGACATTTACATTGCACAAGACGTTGCGGCCGTCACCGTTCGGAACAGGCCCTGCACTCCCCTGCGCCCCCGCGCCTCCTGACACCCCGGGACCCGGCCGTCGGGCAGAATCGACGGGTGACGCGCCTCCACGATCCCTCGGTCCACACGTTCGCCAGCGACAACTACGCCGGAGCCCACCCCGAGGTGCTGCAGGCGATCGTCGACGCCGCCGGCGGCCACGTCGGCTCGTACGGCGCCGACCCGTACACGCAGCGGCTGGCCGAGGTCGTCGTCGAGACGTTCGGCGAGGGGGCGACCATCGACCCCGTGCTGACCGGCACCGGTGCGAACGTCGCGGCCCTCCAGGCCCTCACCCCGCGCTGGGCGGCCGTGATCTGCGCGACGACCGCGCACGTCTACACCGACGAGGGCGGCGCTCCCGAACGCCTGGGCGGCATCAAGCTGTTGACCGTGCCGACCCCCGACGGCAAGCTCACGCCCGAGCTGATCGACCGGCAGGCCTACGGCTGGGGCGACCAGCAGCGCCCTCAGCCCCTCGCGGTCACGATCACGCAGAGCACCGAGCTCGGCACGGTCTACACGCCCGACGAGATCCGGGCCGTGACCGACCACGCGCACACGCTCGGCATGCGGGTGCACCTCGACGGCGCGCGCCTGGCGAACGCCGCCGCCTCCCTCGGCGTCCCGCTCCGCGCTATCACGCGCGACGCCGGCGTCGACTCGGTCTCGTTCGGCGGCACGAAGAACGGCCTGGTGCTGGGCGAGTCGGTCGTGACCTTCTCCGAGGAAGCACGGGCCGGCTTGGTCTACCTGCGCAAGATGGACGCACAGTTGGCCTCGAAGATGCGCTTCGTCTCGGCACAGTTCCTGGCCATGCTCGAGGGCGACCTCTGGCTGCGGTCGGCGACGAGGGCCAACGCGATGGCCGCCCGTCTCGCCGACGGCTTGGCCACCCTGCCGGGCGTCGCTGTCACCCAGGCGGTCGACGCCAACGCCGTCTTCGTCGTCCTGCCGCCCGAGGCCGTGGAGCCCCTCCGCGCCGCGCACCACTTCTACGACTGGAACCGCGCCACGGGAGAGGTGCGACTCATGTGCTCGTTCGACACCACCGAGGCGCACGTCGACCGGTTCGTCGAGGACGCCCGCACGCTCGTCGGCTGAGGCCGGGTCCGCTCAGGCCAGGTCGGGTCAGGCCAGGTCGGGTCAGGCCAGGTCCGCTCCGGCCGGGTTCGCTCAGGCTCGGGCGGCCTCGACGAACGCACGGATCAGGTCGACGCTCTTCACGCCGCGCGACGACTCGACGCCCGAGCTGACGTCGACCCCGACGGCACCATGGGGTCGGAGTCCGGCCAGCAGCCCGGCGACGTTGTCCGAGGTGAGCCCGCCGGCCAGCAGCCACTCCCGGGCAGGCGGCGCCGACAGCAGCGGCCCGACGTCGAAGGTGGCGCCGGCACCGGGGTCGACCGCGTCGAGGAGCAGGGCGTCCTCTCGGAAGGCGACCCGCGCCTCCTCGGGTTCGGCCGCGTAGACGGCGGCGCTGACGGCACGGATCACCCGGAAGCCCGCCGCATGGGCGGCGGCGACGTCCGCCGGGGTCTCGTCGCCGTGCAGCTGGACGGTCGACACCGAGGAGGCGCGGGCCGACTCGAGCACCGTCTCGATGCCCTGCCCGCGGAACACGCCGACGGTCTCGACGCCCGCCGGCACGCGCGCCGCCAACGCGCGTGCACCCTCGGGATCGATCGTGCGCGGACTGCCGGCCGCGAAGACGAACCCCACGGCGTCGGCCCCGGCCTCGACGGCGGCGTCGACCGTCTCGGGCGTGGACAGGCCGCAGATCTTCACCCAGGTGCGCATGGTTCCAGTCTGCCGGGCTCAGGCGGGCAGGTCGTCCAGGTCGCCGGGCGTGGGCTCGCCGACGTCGTGCCGCACGACCGTCAGCCCCTCGCCCCCGTCGGCCACGTCGACCCGCACGGTGTCGCCGTCGGCGATCTCGCCCCCGAGCAGCGCCATCGCGAGCTTGTCGTCGATCTGACGCTGCATGAGGCGGCGCAACGGCCGGGCGCCGTAGATCGGGTCGTAGCCGCGGTCGGCGAGCCAGGCCCGCGCGTCGGGGGTGACGGCGAGCGCGAGGCGGCGATCGGTGAGCCGTCGTCCGAGGCGGTCGACGTAGAGCGACACGATCTGGCCGAGGTCGTCGGTGCTGAGGGTCGAGAACACGACGATGTCGTCGAGCCGGTTGACGAACTCGGGCTTGAACGCCTGGCGCACCAGGCCCTGCACCAGCTCTTCTTTCTCGGGGTCGCTGAGGCCGGGATCGGTGATGACCTGCGAGCCGAGGTTCGACGTCAGCACCAGGATCGTGTTGCGGAAGTCCACGGTTCGGCCCTGCCCGTCGGTCAGCCGGCCGTCGTCGAGCACCTGCAGCAGGACGTCGAAGACCTCGGGGTGGGCCTTCTCGACCTCGTCCATCAGCACGACGCTGTACGGGCGACGACGCACGGCCTCGGTCAGCTGACCACCGGCTTCGTAGCCCACGTACCCGGGAGGCGCGCCCACGAGGCGGGACACGCTGTGCTTCTCGCCGTACTCGCTCATGTCGATGCGGACGAGCGCCTTCTCGTCGTCGAAGAGGAAGTCGGCGAGGGCCTTGGCGAGCTCGGTCTTGCCCACCCCGGTGGGGCCGAGGAAGAGGAACGAACCGGTCGGGCGGTCGGGGTCGCTGATGCCCGCGCGGGTGCGCCGCACCGCTTCGCTGACGGCCTGGACGGCGGCCTTCTGACCGATGAGGCGCCTCCCGAGTTCGCTCTCGAGGTGCAGCAGCTTCTCGGTCTCGCCGCTGAGCAGACGACCGACCGGGATGCCGGTCCAGGCGGCGACGACCTCGGCGATGTCGGCGTCGGTGACCGAGTCGCTGACCAGCCGGTCGCCCGACTTCTCGAACGACTCGGCGTCGGCGAGGCGCTTCTCGATGTCGGGGATGCGCTCGTAGCTGATGCGCGCCGCATCTTCGTAGCGCCCCTCACGCAGGGCGCGGTCGGCGTCGATGCGGGCCTCGTTGAGGTCGCTGCGTAGCGTGCCGACGCCCTGCAGGGCGGCCTTCTCGGCCTGCCAGCGGGCGTCGAGGTCGTCGTAGGCGGCCTGCTGCTGGGCGATGGTCTCGCGCAGGGTGGCGAGGCGGGCCTGCGAGGCGTCGTCCGTCTCCTTCTTGAGGGCCAGCTCTTCGATCTGGAGGCGCACCAGGCCCCGGTAGAGCTGGTCCAGCTCGACGGGCGACGAGTCGATCTCCATCTTGAGGCGGGAACCCGCCTCGTCGACGAGGTCGATCGCCTTGTCGGGCAGCTGACGGCTGGGGATGTAGCGGTTGGACAAGGAGGCGGCGGCCACCAGGGCGCCGTCGGTGATCGTGACCCCGTGGTGCGCCTCGTACCGCTCCTTGAGCCCGCGGAGGATCGCGACGGTGTCCTCGACGCTGGGCTCGCCGACGTAGACCTGCTGGAAGCGGCGCTCGAGGGCTGCGTCCTTCTCGATGTACTGGCGGTACTCGTCGAGGGTGGTGGCGCCGATGAGGCGCAACTCGCCGCGGGCGAGCATCGGCTTGAGCATGTTCGAGGCGGCGACCGAGCCCTCGCCCCCACCGGCACCCATGAGGGTGTGCAGCTCGTCGATGAAGGTAATGACCTGGCCGTCGCTCTTGGTGATCTCTTTCAGCACGTCCTTCAGGCGCTCTTCGAACTCTCCGCGGTACTTGGCCCCGGCGACGAGGGCGGCGAGGTCGAGGCTGATCAGGCGTTTGTCTTTCAGGCTGTCGGCGACGTCCCCCTCGACGATGCGCTGGGCGAGGCCCTCGACGACGGCGGTCTTGCCGACGCCGGGCTCGCCGATCAGGACGGGGTTGTTCTTGGTGCGGCGGGTGAGCACCTGACTGATCCGCCGGATCTCGGCGTCGCGGCCGATGACGGGGTCGAGCTTGCCGCTGCGGGCGATGGCGGTGAGGTCGACGCCGTACTTCTCGAGCGCCGACTTCTGCTTCTCGTCGGAAGCCGGAGCGCCCTGCATGTTCGCCATGGATGTGCCTTTCTCGAAACTTGAGTGGAGCTGGCTCAAGTTTACGCCGACACGCCCGGATCGCAAGCCCTTGCACTCGTCATGTTGTGCATGCCTTGTTTTGTGTCTAACATTTCACCATCTGTTCGCCTGGCGATGCATCGCGTTGCCCAGACATGAAAGAACACCTCTCTCACATGAAGAAAACTCTCAAGCGCACCGGCGCGATCGGGCTCGCCGCAGCCACGATCGTCACCGGCCTCAGCTTCGGGCCTGCCGCCGTGGCGGCTCCGTCAATCAACTCGACCGCGACGCACGCCATCCCGTCCGGGACGAAGGTGAGCCTGGTGGGCGTTGATGCAAGCGGGAGCATCTATGCCGCGGAATCCGTCAACTCCCCCTTCCTCAAGCTCTATGCGTCCGTTCAGGAAGCGGTCGACAATTCGATGACCTACACGGCCACACGGTCCGGCGACTACTTCTCCTTGAAGGTCGACAACGGGGCCCAGAGGGGCATGTGTTTCTTCGAAGTGGTCGGCCAGAACTACGCGGGTAACGGGTCCGGGAATGCAGGTTGCTCGCGTGACAACGCGATGTGGACCCTGAACGCGAAAGAGCAGTTGGTCAACAAGTCCACTGGTCTTGCGATTTCCTCACCGACGAGTACCAGCCACCGCTACTTCTCCACGTCGGCATCATCCGACATCGCCTTCACCGAAATGGCCCCGAACCGTGTCGAGCCGTCGTACAACACGGCGGACGACACTGTCACGTTGAAGATCACCGGTGGTGAGAAGAACGCGGATGTGTTCCTGGAGGACATGGCCGGGGGCAACGCGGCGACGGGTCGCACCGATGCCAACGGTGACGCCACGATCACGATGTCGTCGCTGCTCAGTGCGGGTGAGACCGTGCGGCTGAAGTACGGGCAGGACGGCGCCTGGGAGACCGTGTCGACGGGACGGATCGCGGCGATCAGTGATCTGCAGGTCGTCCGTGGTGACGACGGCAAGACGACAGTCAGCGGCAAGGCGTCCGGTTCGGCCGGGGCGAACATCTACGTCAGCCCCGACCGCCTCTCGGGCAGCGCCGTGCAGAGCGAGAAGGCCAACACCGACAACACGTTCTCGTTCGTGCTCAACGACGCCGCGTCGGCCCTGCACACCGCGTACATCTACAACTGGGTGCACGGCGTCCGCACCGAGATCACGATCAACGGCTTCTCCGCGAAGGTCGACTCGACCGACATCCCGAACCGGACCGCTCAGATCTCGGGCACGGCCGTGCCGAACTCGTTCGTGCTGATCGGCACCGAGGTCCCCGAGCAGGTCCAGGCCGGCACCGACGGCACCTGGTCGTACCAGCTCACCGACCTCAAGCTCGGGTCGAACTCCGTCACCCTCGAGCAGTACGAGGGGACCGAGAAGACCGGCGAGACCACGATCGACGCCGAACTGAAGGTCGCCCCGGTGACCGGCGCGGCATCGTTCCCGGCCGATCTGGGTCAGGACGCGGTCCTGTCCGGCACCGCGCAGCCCGGCGCGACGATCGTGATCCGCGACGTCGACGGCAACGAGATCGCCCGCACCGACGCCCGCCTGGGCTCGGGCACCTGGTCGACCCCGATCACCGCCCCTGACGCCGGCGGCGACTACGACCTCCGCGTCCACCAAGAGATCGACGACGAAGCCACCGGCGAGATCATCGTCACCGTCACCTACGGCGCCGCGGTCGTGATCACCGCACCGGTCGAGGGCATGGCCCACGACGGTGGCCCGGTGACCCTGCGCGGCACCGGCGAGGTCGGCGCGCAGATCGCCGTCCGCGAACAGGGCCGCAGCACCGTCCTCGGCACCGCCCAGGTCCTCGCCAACGGCCAGTGGACCGTTCGCACCACGAACGTCGACGACCGCAAGCACGTCCTCGAGGCCACCCAGACCGGCAAGGGCAACAACACCACCATCTCGACGGTGACCCTCAACCCCGAGAACGGTGAACAGCCCCCCGTGATCGTCGCCCCGACGGTCGAGACCCCCGAAGCGGGTTCCACGGTCACGACCAGCCGCCCGGTCTTCTCCGGTCACGGCCAGGACGGCGCCACCGTCACGATCGGCTACGGACCAAACAGCATCATCGGGACCGGCACCGTCGTCGACGGCGAGTGGACCATCACCCCGAACCGCGGGCTCAGCCTCGGCACGAGCAACCTCGTCGTCACCCAGACGGCAGGCGACGACGTGCAGCAGATCACCCACACCATCAACCGCGTGGCCGCAGAACTGCCCCTGAGCGTCACGAGCCACGTGAACGACCAGTTCTACGAAGCGGGCGTGACCACGTTCCGCGGCACCGCGCCGATCGGCTCGACCGTGACCGCGAAGAACCAGTGGGGCACCCCCATGGGCGCCGCGATCGCCGCCGACGGCACCTGGGCCTTCAACCGCAACCTCGGCCCGACCACCGCCGGCTATCTCATCACCTTCACCGCCACACCCCAGGTGGGCACCCCCCAGGTCGTGACGCTGAAGCTGAACTACGAGAACGTCGTCGCGTTCCAGGTCACCAACCCGACGAACAACAGCACCTACACCGAGGGCACCACCACGTTCCGCGGCACCGCGGCACCCAACGCCGCGATCGCCGCCACGAACCAGTGGGGTACCCCCATGGGCACCGCGACCGCGAGCCTCCAGGGCGACTGGGCCTTCAACCGCTACCTCGGCCCCACCTCGGCCGGCTACGACATCACCTTCGTCGCCACCAAGAACGGCAACGTCCAGGAACAGACGATCCACCTCGATTACCGCGCGACCAACGTCCCCGTGGCCGTCACGAGCATCGCCGACGGTGACACCTACCGCCCCGGCATGAACGTCCTCAAGGGCACCGGCACCCCCGGCGCCACCGTGCGGGCCGTCAACGCCACGAACAACTGGAACGTGCCCATGGGCCAGGCCGAGGTCGACTCCGAAGGCAACTGGGCACTACCCGAACGCAACTGGGGCCCGGCCAACGACTACGCCATCAAGGTCACCCAGACGAACCCCGACAAGTCGACCACCGAGACCACGGTCAACGTCAAGGCACCCCGGTTCGCCCCACTCGTCCTGACCAGCCCCGCGGTCGGCGACACCTACGACAACGGAGTGGCCGCCACGTTCACCGGTACCGCCACCCCGTTCGCCACCGTCACCGTCAGCTCCGCCACGAGCTCCACGGTCTACCGCGAAGTCCAGGCCGACGCCCAGGGCAACTGGTCCTTCAGCCGCGCCTGGGGCCCCAGCCACAACTACACGCTGAACATCACCCAGAAGGCCCTCGACGGCCAGACCGGCGACCCCATCAACGGCTTCGCCTGGCACCACAGCGGCAACTAACACCACCCACACCACAGCACCACCCAGCCGGGGAGGCACCACACAGTGCCTCCCCGGCACCCCCACATCATCCGCCGGCCCCACCCCGAGCCGACGCCCCCGCACCGTCCCCTACCTCCCGAAGGGAACCACCATGCGCATCACCACCCTGCGAACAGCTGCCCTCGGCGTCGCGCTCGTCGCCGCCCTCGCCGGCTGCACCTCGAACGCCACCACGGAGGCCGAGGCGGAGGCCGAGACGACACCCCTCGCCGAGGTCACCCCCGAACCCGCCGTCACCGAGACCTGCGTCGACGGCAACGCCGTCGTCGTCCTCGACGGCGACACCCCCGAGGTCACCTTCACCGAGCCCTGCGACAGCGTCAACGTGGTGGGCAGCGACGGCACCGTCACCCTCGCCGACGTCAGCCACCTCGTGATCGAGGGCCAGGGTGTCACCGTCACGGCCGGTGCCGTGGGCACGGTCGACTTCGCCGGCGACGGCAACACCGTCAGCCACACCGGGGCCGCCCCGACCGTCAACGAGAACGGCACCACCGACAACACCGTCACCGCACGCTGATGGACGGCCTCCTCCGCCGGCGCGGGCCGGCCTCGGCTGCCCTGGTCGCGACCACGATGATCCTCTCGCTCGCAGCGTGCTCTCCCGCCGAGACCGACGCGACACCGAGCCCGACCACGAGCAGCACCGCCACCGCGGACGCCGCCCCCGTCGGCAGCTGCGACGACGGCTTCATGCTGGTCGACCTCGGGGCCACGGACGACGACGCTCCCCCGCTCGACACGAGCAGCTGCGACCTCGTCTCGATCGTCGGCTCGACCGGGACCGTCGTACTCGACGAGGTCGGCACGCTCGTCGTCGAAGGCTCCGACGTGACCGTCTCGGTGCAGGACGTCGACACCGTCCAACTCGCCGGCGACCGCAACACGGTCCACCACGCCGGCGAGGCCCCGGCCATCGACGACCAGGGCCAGGCCAACACCGTCACCGCCGCGGCCGAACCCGCCGCGGAGTGACCGGAAGGGCGGGTCCAGCCTCTGGCTGGACCCGCCCTTCCGTGCTCTGATGCCCCCGAACCGCACCACCCACCCTCCATCCCCGCCCCGGAGCACCCCATGACGACGACCTCGACCCTGATCAGCCTCGTGACAGCTGTCGCCCTCGGCGCGGGCCTCGCCGGCTGCACGAGCGCCTCCTCGACGAGCGACCCGGGCCCCTCCGCGACCACCACGTCGACCACCACCGCACCGCCACCAGGCGGCCCCTCCACCGCGGGCGGCGACTCGACGGCGACCGATCCCGCCGACGACACCTGCGTCGACGGCTTCGCCTGGATGACGTTCGGCGACGACGAACTCCGCACCAAAACCCTGCCTGACGGCTGCGACACCGTCATCGTCGACGGCAGCGACGCCGAGCTGACCCTCGGACCAACCCGGGTCGTGGTCGTCATGGGTGACCGCAACACCGTCGACGTGCCCCGCGTCGACCAGGTCGACGCGATGGGCGACGACAACACCATCCGACTCGAAGCCGACACCGACCCCGTGCTGAACACCGACGGCACGGGCAACGTCATCACCACCCGCTGACGCGAGGGACCGGGCCCCCTCCCCCGCACGAGCCGGCACCCTGGCGCCTGGCGCCCCCTCCCACCTCGACGGTGCATCATGAGCCGATGCTCGACCACGTCCTCGCCCGCCGCCTGCGCGACGCCGGGCTCCGCTGGCGCCCCCGCGCCGGAGACCGCTTCGTCATCGAGACCGCCGGATTCGACGGCGACGTCTTCACGCTCAGCGACATGACCATCGAGGCCCACGAGTACCCCACCGGCACCGTTCTCGGTTTCAACGGCACCACCGAGTGGGCCCTCGACTCGGTCGCCGCCGACGACGGTCTCTGGCTGCCCCGCGAGGACCAACTGCGCGAGCTGCTCGGCCCCGTCTTCCGAGGGCTGACCCGACACGTCGACACCGACGTCGACGCCGAGGTGCGCCCCGGCAGAAGCCGCGACGGTGGCGGCACCGCCTTCGAGGTGGTCACCCGGCCGACGGGGGCCGACACGGACCTCCGGCACCGCGCCTCCGTCGCCGAGGACGCCTACGCGCTCGCTCTGCTCGCCTACATCGACGCCTCCCTGCGCCTCGACGACGCCGAGGCCGACGCCCGCTGAGGGGGAACGCCGTGGTCAGCCCCGACGGACCGACCGCGTCACCGTGAAGCGCCGGTCACGGGCGACCTGGGTGGTCGGCCCCACGACGCGTTCGAGCACCGGCCGGTGGCCGAGGGGCGAGTTCCACACGCACCAGAGCTCGCCGCCCGGGCGCAGCAGACGGGCAGCCGCCTCGAACAGCTTGTGGGCGATGGCCGTGTGCACCGTCGCTCCGACGTGGAACGGCGGGTTCAGCAGCACGACGTCGGCCGAGGCCTCGGGCAACGACGACCCGGCGTCGTCGCGCGACACGGACACGCGGTCGGTCACCCCGGTCTCTTTCATCGTCGCCCGCGCGGACTCCACCGCCGCCCACGACTGGTCGGTCGCGACCACCCGCGCCCCCGGTCGCGCGAGGGCGAAGGAGGCGGCGAGCACTCCGGTGCCGCATCCCAGGTCGACGACGTCGCGAGCCTCGGCGTCCACACGGTCGAGGACGGCGAGCAGCGATCGGGTGCCGACGTCGATCGAGGTGCCCGCGAACGCCGCACCGTGGGCGACGACGACCACGTCGCCGTGACGCGAGGTGCGCGGCCAGCCGGGCGCGCCTCCTGGGGTCGGGGTCGTCGCGGTCAGCACCCGGGACTTCTGGCGGGACAGGCCGGCGGTCACCTCGCCGAAGTGGCGCGCCAGGACGTCGTTCATCGCGAGGGTCATGTGCTTGACGCGTCCCCCGGCGAGGACGCGAACGTCGGTGTGGGCGTACCGGGCGATCGACCCGGCGATCTCGTCGAGGGCGTCGAGCCCGCGCGGCAGTTGCAGCAGCACCGTCCGCGCACCGTCGAGCAGGCCCGCGTCGAGACCGTGGTTCGACCACGTCGTGCCGAGGCCGAGGCGTCCGGCGTTGGCGTCGAGCGCGCGTTCGCCCGAGAGGGCGTCCTGGTGCACGCGGACGTGGGCTCCCGGCAGCAGGGCCGCGACCCCGAGGGTCAGCGCGCCATAGCGGTCACCGATCACGGCGACGGCCTCGGGATGCGCGGCGAGCGTCTCGTCGGCGGTGTTGAGCAGCAGCCGGTCGGTGGCGTCGTGCGCGACGAGTTCGGGGGCCTCGATGTCGGGCCACCGGCGCAGCTGCTCGAAGTCGATCACCCGCCAACGCTAGTCGGCGCGACCGAGACGACACGACTGGCCGCTCACGTCGTGAAGTGATCGGCCAGTCGTGACGTCTCGGCGACGCACGTCAGCGCAGCGGCCGCCACACGACCACCGAGGTCTGCCGCGACGGGCGGGTGCCGTGTCGCAACGGCACGACACCGCTCTCGCCCGCGGCGAAGACCCGGGCTCCGGGGCGGTTGACCATCTCGTCGGCCAGGGCACGCTCGAGTTCGCGGACGCGCGACTGGAGCGCCGTCACCTGGTTCTCGAGCTCGAGAATGCGTTTGATGCCCTCGAGCGAGATGCCCTCGCCGCCGAGTCGGGCGATCTCGCGCAGCTGCACGACGTCGCGCATCGAGTAACGCCGCGACTTGCCCGCCGTGCGCTGCGGCACGACCAGCCCGAGCCGGTCGTACTGACGCAGCGTCTGCGCGTGCAGGCCCGAGAGCTCGGCGGCCGTCGCGATGGCGAAGAGGGGCGAGTGCTCGTCCATCGGCCACTGGGTGGGGTCCGGTCGGTCCATCTCGTCTCCTGTCTCGTCGCTCGTGACCTGCCGCCGAGGAGGCGCGGGTCGGGTCGGTCTCGTCAGGCCCGTGCGCGGGCGATCAGGTCGTCGCGCGGGTTCTCGGCCGGCAGCGCGGCCGCCAGGGCCTCGACGGCCTCGCGTGCCTTGTCGTTGAGGTGGGCGGGTACCGCGACCTGGACGGTGGCGAGCAGGTCGCCGACGCCGTCCTTCGCGTGCACGCCGCGCCCCTTGACGCGCAGCACGCGGCCCGAGGGCGTGCCCGGCGCGACGCGCAGTCGCACGGGGTCGCCGCCCAGGGTGGGCACCTCGATGGTCGCACCGAGGGTCGCCTCGGCGAAGGTCACCGGCACGTCGAGGCGCAGGTTCTTGCCGTCGAGCTCGAACACGGGGTGCTTGCGGACGGCGACGGTCAGCACCATGTCGCCGGCCTCGCCGCCGTCGGGGCTCTGTTCGCCCCGGCCGCGCAGCTTGATCTTCTGCCCGTCGTGCACGCCGGCAGGAATGCGCACCTTCATCGGTTTGCCGTTCGACGCCTGCAGCGTGATGGTCTCGCCGACGATGGCGGTCTGGAAGTCGAGGGTCGTCGTGGCCGTCATGTCGCGGCCCTTCTGCGGCCCGCCGAAGCCGCGGTAGCCGCCGCTCGTCTGACCGAAGCCGCCACCGCCGAACATGCCGCCGAAGATGTCGTCGAAGCCGCCGCCACCGCCACCCTGGCGGAACTGCGTGCGTTGACCGCCCTGGTTGAACATGCCGCCGAAGACGTCCTCGAAGCCGCCACCCGCGCCTCCAGGGCCACCGCTGCCGGCCGCGAAGCGGGCACCGCCGCCCATGGCCCGGACCTGGTCGTACTCGCGACGCTGCTCGGGATCGGAGAGCACCGAGTTCGCCTCGCTGATCTCTTTGAACTTCGCCTCGCTCGCGGCGTCGCCCGGGTTGGAGTCGGGGTGGTACTTGCGCGCGAGCTTGCGGTAGACCTTCTTCAGCTCGGCGGGCGTGACGTCTTTGGAGACACCGAGGACGGCGTAGAAGTCCTT
Organism: Frigoribacterium sp. Leaf415; assembly: GCF_001424645.1. Taxonomy (NCBI): domain Bacteria; kingdom Bacillati; phylum Actinomycetota; class Actinomycetes; order Micrococcales; family Microbacteriaceae; genus Frigoribacterium; species Frigoribacterium sp. Leaf415. The sequence continues at coordinate 6,484 of NZ_LMQR01000003.1, read as the reverse complement.
GTCGAACCAGTCCTGACTCGCCATGCGGCACCTCCTTCCTTGACTGGAGGTCGCTGCCTGGCAGCGACCGGAAGAGAACGGGGGAGGCGGTGGGCACCTCGCCGAGGAGCCCACCGCCGGTCGCGACTCGCGTCGCAGGGGGTGGTGACGGTCGGCCCGGGGGCCGACCGTCACCGGGGTGCTACTGGGGGGTGTGCACCGCGACCTTGGCGGCGCGGATGACGCGGTCGCCGATCGTGTAGCCCGGCTCGATCACGTCGGCCACGGTGTTGACCGTGACGTCGGCGCTCGGCAGCTGGACCAGTGCGTCGTGCTTGCTGGGGTCGAACACGTCGCCCTTCGCGCCGATCTGCGTGAGGCCGAACTTGTCGAGCCCCCCACGGATCTTCTGCGCGATGACGGTCATCGGACCCTCGGCGAGGTCGCCGTGCTGCTCGGCACGGGCGAGGTCGTCGAGCGCCGGCAGCAGCGAGCGGATGACCTCGGCGACCACGGCCTCGCGGTTGGCTTCGCGGTCACGCTCGACGCGCCTCCGGAAGTTCACCAACTCGGCCTGAGCACGCAACATGTCCTGTCGCATGTCGGCCACCAGGTCGGCACTGGCCGCGTCGAGGATGGCCTCGTCGTCGGCGCTCAGCGTCTCGGCACCCTCGGGTGCCTCGGCCATCTGCTCGGCCGCGGCCTTGGCCCCGGCCGGGGCCTCGGCGTCGGCCGGGACCTCGACGTCGGGAGCCTCGGCGTCCACGAGCTCGTCGGGCTCGACGACGTCGGCCGTGCCACCGTCCTCGGACGGGGTCGCGGGACGCGGCTCGTCGTCGGGCGTTTTGTTCTCGTCAGTCATGCCGACCGCCTCTACTTCTTGTCTTTGTCGTCGTCGTCGTCCACGACCTCGGCGTCGACGATGTCCTCGTCGTCGCCCTGGGCCTGGCCGTCGGCGGGAGCGCCCTCGCCACCGGCAGCACCCGCGGCACCGGCCTGGTCGGCCTGGCTCTGCGAGTAGATCGCCTGGCCGAGCTTCTGCTGGCTCTCGTTGAGCTTGTCGAAGGCGGGCTTGATCGCGGACTCGTCGTCGCCGGCGAGGGCCGACTTCAGCGAGTCGACGTCGGCCTGGACCTCGGACTTGACGTCCGCGGGCAGCTTCTCGTCGTTCTCCTTGATCAGCTTCTCGATCGAGTAGACGAGCTGCTCGGCCGAGTTGCGGGTCTCGTTGGCCTCGCGACGCGCCTTGTCTTCGGCGGCGTTCTCTTCGGCCTCGCGGACCATGCGCTCGATGTCGTCCTTCGACAGCGACGAGCCGCCCGAGATGACCATCGACTGCTCTTTGCCGGTGCCCTTGTCCTTCGCGGACACGTGCACGATGCCGTTGGCGTCGATGTCGAACGTGACCTCGATCTGCGGCACGCCGCGGGGGGCCGGCGCGATGCCGGTCAGCTCGAAGGTGCCGAGGTTCTTGTTGTCGCGGGTGAACTCGCGCTCGCCCTGGAAGACCTGGATCGCGACGGACGGCTGGTTGTCGTCGGCCGTGGTGAAGGTCTCGCTGCGCTTGGTCGGGATGGCCGTGTTGCGCTCGATGAGCTTGGTCATCGCGCCACCCTTGGTCTCGATGCCGAGGCTGAGCGGGGTGACGTCGATGAGCAGGACGTCCTTGCGCTCGCCCTTCAGCACGCCGGCCTGCAGGGCGGCGCCCACGGCCACGACCTCGTCGGGGTTGACGCCCTTGTTGGGCTCCTGACCACCGGTGAGCTGCTTGACGACCTCGGTGACGGCCGGCATGCGGGTCGAGCCACCGACGAGCACGACGTGCGCGATGTCGCCCACCTTCACGCCCGCCTCTTTGATGACGTCGTTGAACGGCTTCTTGGTGCGGTCGAGAAGGTCGCTCGTCCACTGCTCGAACTGCGAACGCGAGATGGTCTCGTCGAGGTTGAGCGGGCCGTCGGCCGTCAGCGTGAGGTAGGGCAGCTGGATGCTGGTCGAGGTGCTCGACGACAGCTCTTTCTTGGCCTGCTCGGCAGCCTCTTTGAGGCGCTGCTTCGCGATCTTGTCGGTCGACAGGTCGACGCCGTGGGCGTCCTTGAACTTCTTGATGAGGTGCTCGACGATGCGGTTGTCCCAGTCGTCGCCACCGAGGCGGTTGTCGCCCGAGGTGCTGCGCACCTGGATCGTCGAGAAGTCTTCGTCCTTGCCCACTTCGAGCAGCGAGACGTCGAACGTTCCGCCACCGAGGTCGAAGACCAGGATGAGCTCGTCTTCCTTGCCCTTGTCGAGGCCGTAGGCGAGGGCGGCCGCGGTCGGCTCGTTGATGATGCGCAGGACGTTCAGACCCGCGATCTCGCCGGCCTCTTTCGTGGCCTGGCGCTCGGAGTCGTTGAAGTACGCCGGGACGGTGACGACCGCGTCGGTCACCTCTTCGCCCAGGTACTGCTCGGCGTCGCGCTTCAGCTTGCCGAGGATGCGCGCGCTGATCTCTTGCGGGGTGTACTTCTTGTCGTCGATCTCGACCTTCCAGTCGGTGCCGACGTGACGCTTGACCGACGCGATGGTGCGGTCGACGTTGGTGACGGCCTGGCGCTTGGCGGTCTCGCCGACCAGCACCTCGCCGTCCTTGGTGAACGCCACGACCGAGGGGGTCGTGCGCAGACCCTCGGCGTTCGCGATGACGGTGGGCTCGCCGCCCTCGAGGACGCTGACGACCGAGTTGGTGGTACCGAGGTCGATTCCTACTGCACGTGCCATGTGCTTTTCTCCTTCGTGGTGCGGTGTGACGAAAGCCTTGGGGGCCGGCCTTGAGTCGGCCTGGCTCAACTTTACTCACGCTGCCGTCGGCGTCAAGCTGTGAACCTGAAAGTTGAGCCAGAAAGGCTCAACTCTCGAACGGGGGTCGCCGAGTCAACCCCGGACGAGGAGGCGCGACCCCCGTCGGCCACGGACGCCCACTAGGTTGACCCCCATGACCGCAGCGCAGACGCTCGCCGACAGCACCCCGATCCCGCGCCGTCGCGTGGTCTCGTGGGCCCTCTGGGACTGGGGCTCGGCCGCCTTCAACGCCGTGGTCACCTCGTTCGTCTTCAGCACCTACCTGGCGAGCGGCGCGTTCGTCGACCCGGCGATCGTCGCGGCAGCCGGAGACGACACCCGCAACCCGGCGTTGGTGCTGGCGAAGGCCGAGAACGCGACGGTCATCTCGACGGCCCTGACGATCGCCGGCGTGCTCATCGCCCTGCTCGCGCCCGTGCTCGGCCAGCGCAGCGACGGTTCGGGCCGCCGCAAGCTCTGGCTGGCCGTCAACACCGGTCTGGTCGTGCTCGCGATGGCTGCGATGGTCTTCGTCGCCCCCGTGCCCGACCTTCTCGTCTTCGGCGCCGCCCTGCTGGCTGTCGGCAACCTCTTCTTCGAGTTCGCGAGCGTCAACTACAACGCGATGCTCGTGCAGGTCTCGACGCCGAAGACGATCGGCAAGGTGTCCGGATTCGGCTGGGGCCTCGGTTACGTCGGCGGCATCGTCCTGCTGCTGTTGCTGCTCGTCGCCTTCCTGCAGAGCTTCGGCGTCGAGGGACGCGGCGGTCTCCTCGGCGTCGCCACGGGAACGGCAGGAGGCGCGTGGGACGTCCGCCTCTCGATCGTCGTCGCCGCGGTGTGGTTCGCGATCTTCGCGGTGCCGGTGCTGCTGTCGGTGCCCGAGCTGCCCGCCACCGCCGCACGGGCCCGGGTGGGCTTGTGGCGCTCGTACCGCCTCCTGGGGTCGACGATCGCCAAGCTGTGGCGCACGAACAGGCAGGTGCTGCTGTTCTTGCTGGCCAGCGCGGTCTTCCGCGACGGCCTCGCCGCCGTGTTCACCTTCGGCGCCATCATCGCGGCGCAGGTGTTCGGCTTCTCGCCGAGCATGGTCATCTACTTCGCCGTCGGCGCCAACCTCGTCGCGGGGATCGGCACCTTCGTGGGCGGGTGGCTCGACGACCGACTCGGAGCGAAGACGATCATCGTGGGCTCGTTGGTCGGTCTCGTGATAGCCGCCTTCGCGGTGCTCGCCATCGGGACGGCGACGAACCTCTTCTGGGTGTTCGGGCTCGCGCTCGCCCTCTTCGTCGGACCGATCCAGTCGGCGAGCCGGTCGTTCCTCGCGCGCGTGACGCCGCCCGGGCGCGAGGGCGAGATCTTCGGCTTGTACGCCACGACCGGGCGCGCGGTGAGCTTCCTGGCCCCCGGACTGTTCACACTCTTCGTCTCGGCGACGGGCGACACCCGCTTCGGCATCGTCGGCATCGCGCTCGTCCTCCTGGCCGGCCTGCTGCTGATGATCCCGGTCAAGGCCACCCAGCGCGCCATCGACTGACGCATCGAGCCACCCAGGTCGGCGGTCACACCCCCGGCAGACAACTCGGACATTCCGATGTAGAATTTCAGATGGCCGCCCCGATCGGTCTTCCCTGTTCCCCATCCGGAAGAAGACATGACCAAGATCACCACCGGGCTGGCTACCGTCGGCCTCGCGACCCTCGCCCTCGGGGTCGCCGCCCCGGCCGCCGCGACGGCCGCCCCCTCCACCAGCGACCGCGCCGCCCCTGCGGCCGGCGCCGACCAGAGCCCCACAGCCGCACTCGCCCCCCCGAAGATCGCCTTCATCCAGCCCCAGGAGATCGAACCCAAGCTCTCCGTCGGAGGTGTTGCCCCTGGCGCCGAGTACGTCGGCATCGAGGTGATCGACGGCTCCTACAAAGGCATGGTCGGGGTCTTCAACGGTCGCTTCGCCGTCACCTTGGACGCCGGAGACGTCGGCAAGACGGTCATCATGAAGTCCTACGCCCCGCGAGCGGGAAGCGAGACCGTCGAGTTCGTCGTCGAGCCGATGTACGCCGAGGGCGAGAACGAGGCGCCCCCGACGCCCGTCATCCACGCCGTGAGCAGCTACGACGACGAGTACCTCGTCATCGAGGGCACGGTGACCCACCGCCCCGACCTGTTCCACAAGACCGACGTCTGGGCAGACGGCAACGGCTACGTGTGGGACTTCGCCGCCGAGAACGGCGCCTTCTCCCTCAAGGTGCCCGTGGCGCGAGCCGGCCAGATCATCAAGGTGACGGCTTACTACGGTTCTCACGCCAGCGAGACGGTCGAGGTCGAGCTCGTCCCCACCGAGCGCAACACCGCCTCGGACGTCCACCCGCTCGAGGTCGCATCACCCGCCGCGGGTGACGTCCTCGCGACTCCCGAGGCGACCTTCGCCGGGTCCGGCATCCCCAACTCGCAGATCGTCGTGACCCGCGACGAGAAGACGAACCGCGCCTCCTCGACGCTGTGCGAGACCCGCGTCACCTCGCAGGGCGACTGGAGCTGCACGTCGCCGACACTCCCCGCCGGGAGCTACGACACCGTCGTCACCGAGACGCCCACCTGGGCCACCGCCCCGAAGCAGACCGCGGGGACGGCGTTCTCCGTCGCCGACACCGCGCCCGATCCCGGATCGGAGACCTCCGACGGCCCCTCGACCCCCATCCTGTCGTCGGTGACCGAGGGCCCCGACGGCCGACTGACCGTCCGCACGATCATCCACGGGGCGGAACACGCCCGCATCGACGTCGGCGAGCACAGCGAGACCCGCCTCCGTGGCCAGCATGGCCGGTTCTCGTTCGTGGTCGACGGCTCGATGGCCGGGCAGACGGCGACCATCACCGGCCTGTGGCGCGGCAGCGAAGGCGACTCGCTCGACATCGATCTGACGCCGATCGAGGCCCCGGCCGGCTCGCCGCTCGCGGCCCCGTTGACGCACGGCGTCCTCGAGGAGTCGAACACCTTCTACGTGCAGGGCACCACCTCGTACTTCGCCGACGAGTACCTCGTGCCGACGGTGATCGCCCAGATCGACGGCGAGTTCGTCGCCGCGACCGAATCGACCTGGAACGGCGCGTACATCCTGCGCCTCCCGGCCTCGTTCGCCGGCCAGGACGTCGATCTGTACACTGTCCGGAACGACGAGCTGTCCGAGGCCACCACGATCACGGTCGGGGCGACCGAGAAGAACTCGGCTCCCGAGACGTTCCCCCTCGAGGTGACCTCGATCGCCGAGGGCGAGACCATCTCGACCGACACGACCTCGATCAGCGGCGAGGGCATCCCCGGGTCCCGCATCACGATCGCGACCGATCTGGCGCGTGCCGGCGAGGTCTGTGCCGCGGACGTCCTGGGTGAGGGCACCTGGACCTGCGAGCTGGAGGCACCCCTGACGACCGGCCAGCAGACCATGACGGTCACCGAGACGCCCTACTGGCGGACCCTCGCGCCGTTGACCTCGACTCGCTCGTTCACGGTCTCCGACGACTCCGACGACGAGGACCTGACCGACCTCACCGTCACCAGCCACACCGACGGTGGCCGCTACTCCACCGGTATCGCGACGTTCGCCGGCCGCGGCACGCCCGACGCCCGCCTGACCGCCGCCAACCAGTGGGGCACGCCCATGGGTTCGACCCGCGTGGACGAGGACGGC